>CAZEAX010000317.1:0-5982 GCA_964510405.1 uncultured Streptomyces sp.
ACGCTGGCCCGCAAGATGGAAAGGCTGGAAACGCATTATCGCGAGTGGCTGGGACTCAATGCCCGTTGTATTCGCGCGGCGGTCCGGCGAAAATTCCTTGAGCACGTCAATATCTCCTCACAGCCCGCTTCCCAGCTGGAAGCCGCCCAGAAGGCGTTCAAGAAAACTTATGCCGCCGGCCGGCGCGACTTGGAACATGAGTTTGGCAAGACCATGCGCTACAAATCCATCCGGGATCTGGCCGCCGACAACACCGGCGAATATCAGCAGCAACGGCAGGTCCGCGCCGCGCTTGATCAGCAGCGGGCGCAGCACGTTGTCGATGCTGCCGACAAAGAGCGACCAGACGAGAAATGCCGTACCCGTCGCAGTGTCACCGTGCCAGTAGAGCCAGATGATGGCAAGCACCAGCACGGGTCCGGCCCCGATTTGCGCGACCGCGAGCACGAACATCAGCGCGGTCAGCAATCCCGCCAGCGGCACCCCCGCGACGATGAGGCCGATGCCGCCGAGCGCGGCCTGGACGAGCGCCGTAACAACGACGCCCAGCGCAACTGCCCGGATCGACTGCCCGGCGAGCGTGATCGACTGGTTGCCGCGCGGTCCCGCGAGCCGGCTCGCGAACGCACGCAAGCCGGCGGCCGCTGACTCGCCCTCGGCATACAACAAAGCCGAGATAATCACGGTCAGCACGAGATGCACGAAGAACGCAGCAAGGCTTCCCGCCTTGCCCAGTATCCAGCGCGCGGCGTCCTTCGCATACGGCGCGATGCGCGCCTGCAACTCGTCGGGACCGAGCGCCGCGATTGCGTGCCATTCGGCCGTTATCTTGCCGCCGACGAGAGGCACCCGATCGATCCACTCGGGCGGCGCCGGCACGCCCGCCTGCGCCATGGTCCTGATCCGGTCCGTGACATCGTCGGCGTGCTCCATGATGGTCAGCACGGCGAATGCCAGCGGGAGAATTACGATCACCAGCAACGCGGCCGTCATCACGGCCACCGCGAGGCTGCGCTTGCCCCATAGGCGCTTCTGCACCGCCAGCATCAGCGGCCAGGTCGAGACCACGACGAGCGTCGACCAGATCAGCGCCGGCAGAAACGGCTGCATGATCCACAGGCTCGCGACGATCATGATCGCGATGAACAGCACGGCCAATACGATGCGGGGAAGTTCGCGCAGGTTGGAAATGGTCATAGGATGAGCCTGGGTTCAATAATATTGCGGCAATTCCGGCGCGTCCGGTTTCTCTTCACCATGGCCGATCATATCATTCACGTGCGGCCGTGCCCCGGTTTGGCGATAATCAGAACCGGCAACAGGCCCCGTTTTTCCAGCGCCATGCCGGATTTCCGGGTAGCATCTTGCGCACGCGGTCGAATGTCATCGGCAAGCGCAGCCAACGTAGCTGCATTTCGATCGAGGCCATCGAACTGAATGCGCAATGTCACACCATTGAGATGTCGACATGAAGATTCGATCAAGCGCCGCCGCTTTATTCGCTCCCCCTGCCCTGCTATCTGCGCGGCGCAGCGCCCGCCTTTCGCGTCGCAGCAGAGATGACAACGACATCGCGGCGACGGTTTGCAAAAAAGTGGAACGCTTGGCCTTCACAAATGTAATTGCGGCAGTAGATAATACCAACCACTAACAGGGGGCCTTGATATGTCCAGTACTGCGACGTCCGCCGGTCATCAACCTCATTGGAATACAAATCGTCCGCCGTTCGAACGGATCGCCCTGCTCCTGCAGGGCGGCGGCGCACTCGGCTCTTACCAGGCCGGCGTTTATCAGGCTCTGGCCGAAGCAAATCTTCACCCGGATTGGGTCGCCGGTATTTCGATCGGCGCGATCAACTCGGCGCTGATCGCGGGCAATCCACCGGAAGAGCGGGTGGACAAATTGCGGGAATTCTGGGAAACGATCACGGCCCCGCCTTTTGCGATCCCGGCGTTGAGTGCGCATCATCTCAAGGATCATGTTGTCCACGGGTTCGTCAACCAGATCCGTTCGTTGGGCAATCTGCTCGGCGGCGCCCCCGGCTTTTTCAAGCCGCGTGTGCCGCCACCTCTCCCGCACCACTCCGTCGACGCGGATGCCTTGAGCTACTATGACGTCGCCCCGTTGAAGGCAACGCTGGAACGCCTGGTGGACTTCGACCGGCTCAACGACGGCGAGATGCGCTTCAGCGTCGGCGCAGTCAACGTTCGCTCCGGCAATTTCGTCTACTTCGACACCACGACGCATCGTATCGGCCCGGCGCACGTCATGGCGAGCGGTTCGCTGCCGCCGGGCTTTCCGGCGACCGAGATCGACGGTCAGCACTACTGGGACGGCGGCATCGTTTCCAACACGCCGCTGGAGTGGGTGCTCGACAGCAGGCCGCGGCAGGACACGCTCGCGTTTCAGGTTGATCTATGGAACGCGCGGGGCGAATTGCCGCGCGACATGAACCAGGCTGACCTGCGCCAGAAGGACATCCGTTTCTCGAGCCGCACCCGCGCAGGAACCGATCAGTTCAAAAAAGCGCAGATACTCCGCCGCGCTTTCCTGCGGCTGCTCAAGCAGCTTCCCAAAGAACTGCTCGATGAACCGCACACGAAGCTGCTCGCGCAGGAAGCCGACGAGCATGTCTTCAACATCATTCACATGATCTATCACGCAAAGAGCTACGAAGGCACGTCAAAGGACTACGAGTTCTCCCGCGGGACGATGGAAGAGCACTGGAAAGCGGGGTACTCCGACGGTGTGCGCACGCTGCGCCATCCCGAGGTGCTGGAACGCCCCGACAACCATGCGGGGATCCGCACTTTCGACCTCGCCCGCGATGGACGGCACTAAAGACTACGCAGCAGGCTGAACTTCGAAGACGATTCGGTTGCGTTTTATGTGCCGCATCTCGCATCCGTATTTCGCCGGCATCACTTGATCTTGCTGATCTTCTGCCCGACCAGGCTGATGCCGACCATCAAGCCTCTTTGGTCGAAGATAAACGCGTAAACGCCTTTCTGGCCCGTCAGGGTGGAGATATCCTTGGCAGCACCGGCATCCACGACCACAATGTTCGGTCCCACGCCAAGCGACCAACCGTTGCTGTTCTTCAGATAGGCAAGATCGGACGCATTCATGAAGAACAGCGCATAGCCGTAGGTCTGCACGCCCGCCTGCAGGCCGACCGACAGCGCGCCCGAGTTGTAATGTCCGCTGATCGCGCCTTTTTCGAACAGCACGCCATCCCCGCCCTGGGCGCCAACGATGAAACCCGCCTTGGCGATCGATGGAAAAACCAGGATGCCGCTCGCTTTGTCGCCAAGCGCCTTGGCGCCGGGGGAATTGGAATACAACGCCTGCAATGCGGCATCCGCGTCCTGATCCAGGACGTGGCCGCTTGCCGCCTGTCCGGATTGACATGCGAGCAGGCCAACTATGGGCAATGCCAAAAACATACTCAAAAAACGGATGCAGCGGCGCACGGTCGCCTCCCTCTAAAATTTTTTACCGGCAGATTATACGATGTTCCCACCCGGCATGGGATTGGCGCCGGGCAACCGCGCTATGCCTTGGTATAGTCGAAGAATCCGCGGCCCGATTTGCGGCCCAAATGACCGGCGTCGACTTTCTCGCGCCATAGCGGACACGGACGGTATTTCGGGTCCTTGAAGCCCTCGAACAATACCTCCAGAATCGACAAGCAGGTATCGAGCCCGATCAGGTCGGCCAGCGCGAGCGGCCCCATCGGATGCGCCATGCCGAGCTTCATCACGGTGTCGATGTCTGCGGGCGTCGCGAGTCCTTCGTAGAGGCAGAAAACCGCTTCATTCAGCATCGGCAGCAAAATGCGGTTGGCGACGAAACCGGGACTGTTTTTTACTTCGACGGGCGTCTTGCCGACTTTCTGCGCGAGCGCCTTGACCGTCCCGAAGGTCGCGTCCGACGTTTGCAGCGCGCGAATCAGTTCGACGAGCTGCATCACCGGCACGGGATTGAAGAAGTGCATGCCGATCACCTGCGCCGGACGCTTGGTCGCCGCCGCGATGCGTGTCAGGGAAATCGAGGATGTGTTGGATGCGAGGATTGCGGACGGCTGGGCGATTCGATCGAGATCGGCGAAGATTTTCAGCTTCAGGTCCACGCGTTCGGTCGCCGCCTCCACCACCACGTCGCAGCCGGCGACGGCGTCGAGCACAGTCGCGGTCTTGATCCGTCCGAGGATGGCGGCCTTGTCATCGGCGCTGATCTTCTGTTTTGCCAGCAGCCGGTCGAGGTTTTTCGCGACCGTGTCGAGACCGCGCTTGACCGCCGCATCGTCGACGTCCGTCATCACCACTTCGAACCCGCCGGCCGCGCACACCTGCGCGATGCCGTTACCCATGGTGCCGGCGCCGATTACTGCAATTTTTTTCGTATCCAAGATAATATCTCCAGTTAAAAAGTGTTGCGTTTGCCGTATGTTCGAAAGAGCGCTGCGCCGTCAGCCCGCGACCAGCTTTTGCGTATGCTGCGCGATTATCAGTTCTTCATTGGTCGGAATTACCCACACCGAAGCGCGGCTCGAAGCCGTGCTGATGCGCGGCCCGCCTGCGCCGTTTGCCGCCGCGTCAAACTCGACGCCCAGCCATGCCGCATTTGCGCAGACGCGTTCGCGGATCGCCGCCGCATGCTCGCCGATGCCGCCGGTGAAGACGAGCGCGTCGAGTCCGCCGAGCGCCGCAGCGAGAGAACCGAGTTCGCGGCCGATCCGGTAAACGAACAAGTCGACGGCAAGCCTGGCGCGCGGATCGGCACTCTGCAGCAGCGTGCGCATGTCGCTCGAGATGCCGGAAACGCCGAGCAGTCCCGACTGGTGGTAAATCAGCTTTTCAATGGCGCGCGCGTCCATCTTCAGCTCGTCCATCAGGTAGAGCATCACACCGGGATCGAGCGCACCACAGCGCGTGCCCATCGGCAAACCCTCGACCGCGGTGAAGCCCATCGTGCTCGCAACGCTGCAGCCCGTGCGTATCGCGCACATCGAAGCGCCGTTGCCAAGATGCGCGACGACCACCCGGCCCGCCGCAGCCGGCGCGTCAAAACCCGGCAGCGCGCCCGCGATGTATTCATAGGAAAGTCCGTGAAAACCATAGCGCCGCACGCCAAGCTCCGTGATTGCGGGCGGCAGAGCGAACGCCTGCGCGATCTCAGGCTGGCCGTGATGAAACGCGGTATCGAAGCACGCTACTTGCGGCAATTGCGCCAGGCGCTCGGCGACGATGCGAATCGGCGCCAGGTTATGCGGTTGATGCAAAGGCGCCAGCGGAATGAATTTCTCGAGCCGCGCGAGAACCTGCGCATCGACAAGCACCGGTTGCCAGAACTCGCGTCCGCCGTGCACGACGCGGTGGCCCACCGCGATCAGCCGATGGTCACCGCGATGGCCGCGCAGGAAATCGATCAGGTAATCGATTGCACCGGCGTGGCCGAGGCGGGTGCCTTCTGCCCAGGCGTGCGCGCAAACGCCGGCGCCCGCCGCGTCGCATGCGCTGAAGCGGGGCGCCGTGAAGAGACCTTCGAGCTGGCCGTGCAGAACCAGCTCCAGCGCGTCGACTTTCACCAAGAACAGCGAAAACTTGATACTCGACGAACCGGCGTTGATTACGAGTATTGCATCGGCCATCGCATTATCCGGTCACCGTGGCAGCGCACGTGCTTGCAGCCGCAACCGCGCGTGGCGCGTCCCGATAGCGGGCTTGTCGTTCAGTACGCCGCAAATGCGCTCCAACATCGCGATTTGTTCGTCGGTCGGCTTGTCGGCCTGGATCCGCCGGTCGGCCAGAACCCGCTTGATCAGCATCACCAGACGCTCGCGGTCCGCGGTGTGGGTCAACAGGTCAGGCAGCGTATTGATCGAATGTTCCGGTTCGTAGCGCGCAATGATTTCCTGCTCGACGCGGATGCGGCGCCATTGTTCGGGCGGAAGCGAGGGAACCAGGTCCGCATAATCCT
>CAZEAX010000318.1:0-5976 GCA_964510405.1 uncultured Streptomyces sp.
TGCTCGACCTCTACGGCACGCGCACGCTGCTGATGCACGGCGACACGCTGTGCACGGACGACGTGAAATACCTCGAATTCCGTGCCAAGGTACGCAGCCCGGACTGGCAGGGTCAGTTCCTCGCGCAGACGCTCGCTCAACGCAAAGCGATCATCGCGGGTCTGCGCAGCGAAAATGCGGTGGAAAAGAAGTTCAAAACCGAAGAAATCATGGATGCGACCCCGGCCGGCATCGAAGCCGCCCTGCGCGCGCATGACTACCCGCGCCTGATTCACGGCCATACGCACCGCCCCGCGCTGCACCGGCATGATGTCGATGGACGCACCTGCGAACGCTGGGTGCTGGCTGACTGGTATGCGAGTGGCAGCTATCTCAAGTGCGATGCTGCGGGTTGCCGCGTGGTCAAGCTCGCTGCCGCCTGAGTTGCACGCATCGCGCTACCGCGCTCCGTAACCAGCGGAGCACGATCAGGCGAGGGCCTGTTTGAAATCGCCGATCAGGTCGTCGAGGTCCTCGATGCCTATCGACAGCCGGATAAGCGAATCGGCGATGCCCATCTCGGCGCGGCGCTGCGGCCCCATCTCCCAATAGATCGTGTGTGCGATCGGGATCGCCAGCGTCCGGTTGTCGCCCAGGTGGCTCGATGAAATCACGAGTTTTAACCGGTTGAGGAAATCGAAACAGTCGATGCCATCCGCGAGTTCCACGCTCATGAGCGCACCGTAAGTTTTGAATAGCCTTGCGGCAAGCCGGTGCTGCGGGTGATCTTCGAGGCCCGGATAATACACTTTTCTCACTTTGGAATGTCCGGCCAGGAAGCGCGCAAGCTGCAAAGCATTGTCGGAAGCCTTCTCCATCCGCAACGCCAGTGTTTCGGCGCCAACCGCGATGCGGTGCGCGGGCTCGGCGGCCAGCGTGCTGCCCACGTCGCGCAATCCTTTCTTGCGTATCTGCATGATTCCCCAGAGCGCGGGCTGGGCATTCTTGTAGTTGTCGTAAATGTTGGAAAAGCGCGTCCAGTCGAAGAGACCGGTATCGGTCACCGCGCCGCCCAAAGCGTTGCCGTGACCGCCGATGTACTTGGTCAATGAATTGACGATCAGTCCCGCCTTGTCCCCCTTCGGCCGATACAGATAGGGCGACGTCATCGTGTTGTCCACCACGTAGAGCAGGCCGCGCGCGGCGCAAAGCTCGCCGATGCGTGTCAGATCGGCGATCTGCGTGCGCGGATTGGCGATCGTTTCAACGAAAACCAGCCGGGTGTTGGGCCGGACGGCTTGGGCGACATTCTCGACTTCGGTAGGATCGACAAAACTTATCTCGCAACCCAGCGCGTTCAAGGTGCCGAACAGGCTGTTGGTGTTGCCGAACAGAAACGAGCTCGATACGACGTGATCGCCGGCGCGCAGCAATGCGACGAAAATGGCGGCAATGGCGGCCATACCGGTGCTGAAGCAGGCGGTGGCGATGCCGTCTTCCATCTTGCTGATTTTCGACTCCAGCGCGGCCGTGGTGGGGTTGCCCTGGCGGCCGTAAACGTAGCCGGGCAGTTCTCCCTTGAACACCTTGGCCAGGTCCCGCGCATCGGCATATCCGTATGCAACCGCCGGATGCATCGGCTTGTGCACGGCAAAATGCTCGATGGGCGATTCGAGATCCGAATGCAGGATCGTCGTGGTGAAACCGTTCTTCATGGCACGCTCTTTCCCAAACAAAAAACCCGATCAGCTTTTCGCGGACCGGGTTCTGGCTCGCTTTAGCCGTATTTATTTGTCATCCGGCTTTCACCGGCGGCGCCCGCAAGCTGATCTCAAATCGGCGCAGTTCGAAAGTTACCCGCTCGCGGATAACTTGTCAAATTCAAAGGCGTGGTCAATCAAGAAAGCTTTGGCCCGAACTCTTCATTATCCAAAGCTTCTGATTCGGGGGATATGCAAGGGGGCGCGCCCCCTTGTTCGCGACTCAGTCGACGACCTCCAGGTTCAGATCGAGCTGAGATGCGGCGAACGCCGCCTGCTTGCTGCCTTCGCGGCGCTGCGCTTCAACGCCGTCCAGGTACGCCTGCGTCACGTCGCCCGTGATGTAGTTGCCGCTGAAGCACGAGTCCTCGAACGAGGTCACCTTCGGATTGACCGAGCGCACGTCGGCGGTCAGCGCCGCCAGGTCCTGATAGATCAACTGGTCGGCGCCGATTTCGCGCGCGATTTCCTCGTCGCTGCGGCCGGTCGCGATCAACTCGTCGCGCGTCGGCATGTCGATCCCATAAACGTTGGCGAAACGCACGGGCGGCGCCGCGGAGGCAAAAAACACTTTGCGCGCACCGGCTTCGCGCGCCATCTGCACGATTTCGCGGCTGGTGGTGCCGCGCACGATCGAGTCGTCGACGAGCATCACGTTCTTGCCTTTGAACTCCATGCCGATCGCATTCAGCTTCTGCCGCACCGATTTTTTTCGAATGCCCTGCCCCGGCATGATGAACGTGCGGCCGATGTAGCGGTTCTTGATGAAGCCTTCGCGATACGGCAGGTTCAGGCGATTGGCGAGCTGCATGGCGGCGGGACGGCTCGAATCCGGAATCGGGATCACCACGTCGATGTCGAGCTGCGAATAGTCGCGCTTGATCTTGTCGGCGAGGCTCTCGCCCATGCGCAGCCGCGTCTCGTACACCGAAATGCCGTCCATCACCGAATCCGGGCGCGCGAGGTATACGTATTCGAATATGCACGGATTCAGCGTCGGATTGAGGGCGCACTGCTGCGCGTAAAAATGACCGTCTTCGTCGATAAAAATCGCTTCGCCGGGCGCGATGTCGCGCACGAGCTCGAAACCCAGCGCGTCGAGCGCGACGGATTCCGAGGACACCAGGTATTCGGTGCCGTGATCGGTTTCCATCTTGCCGTAGACGAGCGGCCGGATCCCGTACGGATCGCGGAACGCGAGCAGACCGTAGCCCGCAATCATCGCCACCACGGCGTAGGCGCCGCGGCAACGGCGGTGCACGCCCGATACGGCGGCGAAGATCGTCGCGGGGTCGAGCTTGTAATTGGACGCCCCCTCTTGCAGTTCGTGCGCGAGCACGTTGAGCAGCACTTCCGAATCCGAATTCGTGTTGACGTGCCGCAGGTCCTGCCGGAAGAGGTCGCTTTTCAACTGGTCGGTGTTGGTCAGGTTGCCGTTATGACCCAGCACGATCCCAAACGGGGAGTTCACGTAGAAAGGCTGGGATTCAGCCGCCGACCAGGCCGAACCGGCCGTCGGGTAGCGCGTGTGGCCGATGCCGCAGGCGCCGAGCAGGCCTCGCATATTGCGCGTGCGAAAAACGTCACGCACCATGCCGCCGCCCTTGTGCATGTGAAACGTGGCGCCTTCGGCGGTGACAATGCCGGCGGCGTCCTGGCCGCGGTGCTGCAGTACCAGCAGGCCGTCGTAGAGGACCTGGTTGACCGCGTTCTTTGCTACCACGCCTAATATGCCGCACATAACAGTCCCTACCCGTAGTTGATGTGCTTCGCCATATCGTCAGGCAACCAGACTTTAACCCAGTTGGCCAAAATTACCAGCGGCTCGTTGAACATCGCGTGCCGCCACGCTGTTTGCCGCGGCAAAGCCGTCAGGCCCGCCAGCAATACGGCAATCATGACGATCGCGACTCCGCGCACCAAGCCGAATACCGCGCCAAGCGCACGATCCGCGAAACCGAGTCCCGCGGTCTTGATCAAACCCGACACCGCAATCGCGAGCAGCGTCATCACCACCAGGACCGCCAGAAACACGGCGAGAAATCCGCCGAACAACCGCAACGACGGGTTGGCGAACGCAGCGGGCAACAGCGAGGCGGCATCGGTTGCGTAAAGCTGCGCCACGACAAACGCCACCACCCACGACGCGAGCGACAGAATCTCGCGCACCAGGCCGTGGATGATGCTCAACAGAATCGAAATGCCGATAATTGCGATAACCGCGTAATCGATCCAGGTCATTTCGGAACGACATTACCGTTCAATCCCAGCGCCTTCAACTTGTCCCGCGCCTTGTCGGCATCCGGGCGTGAAGCAAACGGGCCGGCCCGCACGCGCGTCACGTTCCCCTTGGCGGTCGGCACCACTTCCGTATACGCCTTGGTGCCGGTCGCCGCGATCTGGTCGCGCATTTGCCTGGCTTTGTCGGGGTCATTGAGCGCCGCCACCTGCACGACATAACCCGCGGCGCCTTTGGCGGCCGGCTTGGCTTTTTCCACGGGCTTGGCTTTGTCGGCCGGTTTCGCCTTCTCGGCAACTTTGGCGGACTCCGCAGCAGCCGGTTTCTCGGCCGGCTTGACCGGCGTGGCGGCCTTTTCGGGCGCAGCCTTCTTGGGCGGTGCCGCTTCGGTATCGTTCGCCGGCGGTATTGGCGCTTCGGTTACGGGTTTCGGCGCGGCGGCAGCCGCGACTTTAGGCGGCTCAACCTTGGCCGGGGTTTCCGTCGATGATTCCGGTTGCGCGGAGGTCTCGGCCTTGGGAGCGGGCGCGGATTTCTGGACGGGCGCCACCGGCACGATCTTCGACGTAAATACGCCGGCGTCAGGCGACGGAATCTTGATACTGACGTCCTGGCTGACCGGTTTGGGCTCGTGATCGAGCACCATCGGCAGGAACACGGCGATGACGGTTACCAGGGCTATCGCACCGACCAGCCGCCGGCGCGCGCGTTTTCTGAGTTGAAGTTCTTCGTCGCTTATCGATTTGGCCATGGCGGTCCGGAATCTATGTCTTACGCTGTCGTTCGCCCATTACCGCCGCGACCGTAAGAAAGGATCCGAAAACAACAATTTTATCATTAACAGCGGCTGATTCACAGGCGGCATGCCACGCGGATGCGACGTCGCCGAATTGCATTACGGGTGCGCTCACTCCGGCGCGCGTGAGTTCCGCCGCCATCTCTCCTGCGCTCGCGCCGCGCGCGCCGCCGGCAGCGGCCACGAACCAGTCCGAGATGTGCGGCTCGACCGCGCTGACGACGCCGCCGATGTCCTTGTCCTCCAACATGGCGAACACCGCGAGCGTGCGGCCGCCGGCCGGCATGCTGCCCAGGTTGGCCGCCAACGCACGCGCAGCGTGCGGATTGTGCGCCACGTCGAGAATCACCAGCGGTCTTCCCGGCAGGACCTGAAACCGCCCCGCCACCTCCGCCCGCAACAGGCCACCGCGCAGGTCCTGCGCCGTGATGGGCAGGCGCGCGCGCAGGCTGTCGAGCGCCGTCAGGCAGGCGGCGGCGTTGCCGAGCTGGAAAGCGCCGCGCAACGCCGGATAGGGCAACCCATGCCTCTTGCCCGCAGGTCCCCAGTAACGCCATTGCTGCGCGTCGGCAACGTAACCGAAATCGCGGTCGATGATCAGCAAATCGGCGCCGATTTCACGCGCGTGCCCGACCAGCGACGCCGGCGGCTCCGCATCGGCGCAAATCGCCGGCCGGCCGGCGCGGAAGATGCCCGCCTTCTCGAATCCGATGGCCTCGCGCGTATCACCGAGGTAGTCCTGATGGTCGAGATCGACGCTCGCAACGAGCGCGCAATCGGCATCGAACACGTTGACCGCGTCGAGCCGGCCGCCCAATCCCACTTCGAGTATCGCGACGTCGATGCCGGCCCCGGCAAACGCCAGCATCGCGGCCAGCGTGCCGAATTCGAAATAGGTGAGCGTGATATCGCCGCGCGCGGCTTCGATGCGTGCGAAGGCTCCGCACAATACTTCGTCGGCCGCTTCTTCGCCGCCGATGCGCACGCGTTCGTTGTAACGCAACAGATGCGGCGACGTATAGCAGCCGACGCGATACCCGGCGTGCAGCAGTATGGCCTCGAGCATCGCGCAGCACGATCCCTTGCCGTTGGTGCCCCCGACCGTGATGATGGCAAAGCCGGGAGCGATGCCAAGCGAACGCGCGACCTGCGACACGCGTTCGAGCCCCAGGGCGATGGCCTGCGGATGCAACTGCTCGAGA
>CAZEAX010000319.1:0-5930 GCA_964510405.1 uncultured Streptomyces sp.
GGTAAAGTCGCCGCGCGCGTGGCGCTCTTCGGTCGCAATCACATAGCCCGGCTTGCCGCCGCGCGCGACGGTCACGAGTTCATCGAGCACTGCGATAAACAACAGCAGTGCGCCGACGACGAACGACATTTGCGGTATCCACATCGGAATTACGATGAGCCCGTTGGCCATGTCGTTGAACCTCCAGCTGTCGAACACGAAACGCGCGGCCCAGAACGCAAGGAAGCCGACGAATATCGCGGCAACGGTTAGCGCAAAGATTTCGAAGCGGTGCCGCCCGCGTTCGCCGAGATGCTCGAGCAGCAGTCCCACGCGCACAAAGTCGCCGCGGCGAAATGTATGCGCCATCGCCAGAAACGACCCTGCCGCGCAGAACCACGCAACCAGGTCGTCGGTGCCGCCGGTGCGCAAACCGAATTCGCGCATCGCGGTTGAGCCGATCATGACCGCGAAAATCGCGAACACAAAAAACGCCGCGAGATAGCCCGCGGCGTCGTAGATGAAATCGAGGCTTTTGCGCATCACATCTTGCGGTAAGCGTCCACCACCGCCTGCCCGTCCGGGCCCGCTTTCTTGAGCCAATCCTGCAACAATACGTCGCCGATTTTTTTCATGTCCGAAGTCAACTGCGCGCTCGGCTTGTGGATGGTCATGCCGTTTTTCGTCAACTGCTCGTAGTACCACGCGGTCTTTTCCTGCGAGACCTTCCAGCCGCGCGTTTCGGCTTCCGCCGCCGCCTTGAGCAGGCTGTCCTGTGCCGGCTTGTCGAGTGCGTCGAATGCTTTCTGGTTCACGATCACGGCATTTTTCGGCAACCACGCCTGCGTATCGTAGAAATTCTTGATGTACTCGAACGTCTTGGTGTCGAATCCCGTGGAGCCCGAAGTCATCATCGAGTCGATCACGCCCGTGGCCATCGCCTGCGACAACTCGGCAACCTGCACGGTCACCGGCTGCGCGCCGACCAGCTCCGCGATTTTTGCAGTGGCGGGACTGTAGGCGCGCCACTTGAGGCCTTTCATGTCGGCGCCGGAGTTGAGCGGCTTCTTGCTGTATATGCCCTGCGGCGGCCACGGCACCGTGTACAGCAATTTAATACCCTGCGCAGCGAAAAGCTTGTCGAGCGCGGGCCTGGACGCCTTGTAGAGTTTCATCGAATCCGCATAGCTGGTGGCGAGAAACGGCACGCTGTCGACGCCGTATAACGCATTTTCATTTTCCAGAATCCCGAGCAGGATTTCGCCGGCCTGCGCCTGCTCGCCCTGCACCGCGCGCTTGATCTCGGGCGCCTTGAAAAGCGAAGCATTCGAGTGCACTGTGATCTTCAGCCTGCCGCCGGTCGCCTTGTCGACGTCGGCGGCGAACTGCACCAGGTTCTCGGTGTGAAAGTTGCCCGGCGGATAGGCCGACGGCAGATCCCATTTGACTTGCGCCGATGCGGCGCCGGCAACAAACAGCGCAGTTGCCGCCAATGAAAGTTTCAAGCCACGCATTTTTGGTCTCCCTGAAGTTCGATCCGGCCAGCGTCGATGGTGGTCGGGATTAACCGCTTTGTCAACACGCCGGCGGCGGCTTGCGGCGCTGTGGGCATGCTGCTATGTTGCGCCTTTCCCGCCCGCCCCAACCCCCTCATCCGCTTGCCCGATCGACCTGTGGCCGCTCTCAAGACCCCGCACCACCGCTGGCAATTCTGGATCGACCGCGGCGGCACGTTCACTGACGTCGTTGCGCGCAAACCCGACGGCAGCCTCGTCACGCACAAACTGCTGTCCGAGAACCCCGCACGCTACCGCGATGCCGCGGTAGCCGGCATCCGCCATCTGCTCGGCGTAGCGCCCGGCGAGCGCATCCCGGGCGACCGGATAGACGCGGTGAAGATGGGCACCACCGTCGCGACCAACGCGCTGCTCGAGCGCAAAGGCGAGCGCACAGTTCTCTTCATCACGCGTGGCTTTCGCGATGCATTGCGCATCGCCTATCAAAACCGGCCGCGCATTTTCGATCGTCACATCGTGCTGCCCGAGTTGTTATATTCGCACGTCGTCGAAGTCGACGAGCGCGTAGGCGCGCGCGGCGAGGTTCTGCTCGCGCTCGACAGCGAAAAAACCCGGCTGGCGCTCGAAGAAGTGTACGCCGACGGCTATCGCTCGATTGCGATCGTGCTGATGCACGGCTACCGCTATCAGGAGCACGAAAAGAACGTTGCCGCGATGGCGCGCGAGATCGGTTATACGCATGTGTCGGTGTCGCACGAAGTCAGCCCGCTGATGAAGCTCGTGAGCCGCGGCGACACCACCGTCGTCGATACTTACCTGTCGCCCATTTTGCGCCGCTACGTCGACACCGTCGCCGCCGAATTGCAGGACGTACGGCTGATGTTCATGCAATCGAACGGCGGGCTCACCGACGCGCGGCGCTTCCAGGGCAAGGATTCGATATTGTCGGGGCCGGCCGGCGGCATCGTCGGCGCGGTGCGTACCTCCGAAACGGCGGGCTTCACGAAAATAATCGGTTTCGACATGGGCGGCACCTCGACCGACGTTTCGCATTACGCTGGAGAATACGAGCGCGCATTCGAGACCCAGGTCGCCGGCGTGCGCATGCGCGCGCCGATGATGAGCATACATACTGTCGCGGCCGGCGGCGGTTCGATCCTGCATTTCGACGGCGCGCGCTACCGCGTCGGGCCCGATTCGGCCGGCGCCAATCCGGGACCCGCGAGCTACCGCAAGAACGGTCCGCTCACGGTCACCGATTGCAACGTGATGCTCGGCAAAATCCAGCCGCAATTCTTTCCGCCGGTGTTCGGCGCGAACGGCGACGCGCCGCTCGACGCGCAAGTGGTGCGCGAAAAATTCGCCGTACTCGCACTGGAGATCAAGCAGCAGACCGGCAACGCGCGCACGCCCGAGCAGGTGGCCGAAGGTTATATCGACATCGCGGTCGGCAACATGGCCAACGCGATCAAGCAGATCTCGGTGCAGCGCGGCCACGACGTCACCGAATATACGTTGTGCTGCTTCGGCGGCGCCGGCGGCCAGCATGCCTGCCTGGTCGCCGACGCGCTCGGCATGACACGCGTATTCCTGCATCCGCTCGCCGGCGTGCTGTCCGCGTACGGCATGGGGCTCGCTGATATCACGGCGATGCGCGAGGAGGCGGTCGAGGCGAAGCTCGACGCCGCAAATTTGCCGCTGCTGCAAGCGACGCTCGACAAGCTTGCCGCGACGGCGCGCGACGAAGTGCTGCGCCAGGGCGTCGCCGCGGAACGCGTGCGTATCGTCAAGCGCATCCATCTGCGCTACGACGGGACCGACTCGTCGCTCATCGTCAATTTCGGCGGCCTCGCGGACATGGTGGCGCAATTCGAAGCTGCCTACCGCATGCGCTACAGCTTCCTGATGCCGGGGCGCGCGTTGATTGCAGAAGCGGTATCGGTCGAAGCGATCGGCGTATCCGATGCGCCGATCGAACTGGCCGCGCCGGCGGCGCGCCGCGACGGCGCACCCGCCATAGCTGAAACCGTCACGATGCACACCGGCGGCCGCGCGCATCAGACTCCCGCGTACCGCCGCGACGCGTTGTTGCCCGGCGACCAAGTGCGCGGTCCCGCGATCATCGCCGAAACCAACGCGACCACCATCGTCGAGCCGGGATGGCAGGCGGAAGTCACGCCGCTCGACCATCTCGTGCTCGAACGCATCGAGGCGCGGCCGCAACGCGTCGCCATCGGTACCAGCGTCGACCCGGTGATGCTCGAGATTTTCAACAACCTCTACATGTCGATCGCCGAGCAGATGGGCTTGCGGCTCGCCAATACGGCGTATTCGGTCAACATCAAGGAGCGGCTCGATTTCTCGTGCGCGGTGTTCAACCAGAACGGCGAACTGATCGCGAACGCGCCGCACATGCCCGTGCATCTGGGCTCGATGGGCGAATCGATCCGCACCGTAATCCGCGAGAACACCGGAAAAATGCATCCCGGCGACGTGTATGTGTTGAACGCGCCGTACAACGGCGGCACCCATCTGCCGGACGTCACCGTCATCACGCCGGTCTTCGACGACGCGGGCACCGGCATCCTGTTTTATGTGGGCTCGCGCGGGCACCACGCCGACATCGGCGGAATCACGCCAGGCTCGATGCCGCCGGACAGCCGCGTCGTCGAAGAGGAAGGCGTGCTGATCGACAACTTCCTGCTGGTCGAGCGCGGGCGCCTGCGCGAACAGGAAACCATCGCGCTGCTCTCCTCCGGCCAATATCCGTGCCGCAACGTCGCGCAGAACATGGCGGACCTGCGCGCGATGATCGCCGCGAATGAAAAAGGCGTGCAGGAATTGCGCCGCATGGTTGCGCATTTCGGCCTCGACGTCGTGCACGCCTATATGCGCCACGTGCAGGACAATGCCGAAGAATCGGTGCGGCGCGTGATCGGCGTATTGAAAGACGGCCAATTCGAATATGCGATGGATCACGGCGCCGTCATCAAGGTTGCGATCCGTTTCAACCAGCGCGAGCGCAGCGCCGTCATCGATTTCACGGGAACGAGCGCGCAGCTCGAAAATAATTTCAACGCGCCGTCGGCGGTATGCATGGCGGCGGTGCTGTATGTATTCCGCTCGCTGGTGAACGACGACATCCCGCTCAACGCCGGCTGCTTGAAGCCGATCGAGGTCATTATTCCCGAGCGCTCTATGCTCAACCCGCGTTATCCGGCGGCGGTGGTCGCAGGCAACGTCGAAACGTCGCAGTGCGTGACCGATGCGCTCTACGGCGCGCTGGGTCTGATGGGCGCATCGCAGGGCACGATGAACAACTTCACGTTCGGCAACGACCGTTACCAGTATTACGAAACGATATCCGGCGGCTCGGGCGCCGGCAACGGCTTCGACGGCACCGACGTCGTGCAGACGCACATGACCAATTCGCGGCTGACGGATCCGGAAGTGCTCGAATGGCGCTTTCCGGTGCTGCTCGAAGATTTCGCGATCCGCGCCGGCAGCGGCGGCGCGGGCAAATGGCACGGCGGCAACGGCTCGGTGCGGCGCATGCGTTTTCTCGAACCGATGACCGCCGCGATACTCTCGGGCCATCGCATCGTCCCGCCGTACGGCATGGCCGGCGGCAAGCCGGGCGCCGTCGGCCGCAATTACGTCGTGCGCAAAGACGGCATCCGCATTAAATTGAAAGGCGCGGATAAAATTGAGATGCGCGCCGGAGACGTGTTCGTGATCGAAACGCCGGGCGGCGGCGGATTCGGCGCCGCGCAATCAATCAAATCATGAAAATGGGATGAGGAAAATAATGTTCGTGAACCCGAACGTGACATTGCGCGCCGCCCTGCTCGCGCTTGCCTGCGTAACCGTCACGGCCGGCGCGCAGGCGCCGGGCGGCGGCTACCCGGTCAAGCCGATCCGCCTCATCGTGCCCTACGTGGCCGGCGGACCGAGCGACCTCTTCGCGCGCGCGGTCGGCCAGTTGCTAACGGAAGCGTGGGGGCAGCCGGTCGTCATCGACAATCGCCCTGGCGCCAGCGGCAACGTGGGCGTGCTTGCGTCCGTGCGTTCACCCGCCGACGGTTACACGCTCAATACCGTGTCGATCGCGTTCGCGGTATCGCCGGCCATGGACAGCAAACTCGGCTACGACCCGGTCAAGGACCTCGCGCCCGTTTCCCTGCTTGCAAGCATCAACAATATATTGGTCGTGCATCCGACGGTGCCGGTGAAGTCCGTGAAGGAACTGATCGCGTTTGCGGCCGCGCGCCCGGGCCAGGTTACCTTCGCCTCCGGCGGCGCCGGCGGAGCGCAGCATCTTGCAGGCGAACTTTTTTCGAACCTCGCTAATGTGAAAATGACTCACATTCCTTACAAGGGCACCGCGCCCGGCGACACCGCATTGATCGCCGGCGAGACGATGATCGGCTATGC
>CAZEAX010000320.1:0-5906 GCA_964510405.1 uncultured Streptomyces sp.
CCCGGCGTAAACAGGATCTCCATCGAATTGTGGGTGACCAGCATCCACGCCGGCATTGATTCAGGCAGGCAGTTCACGAACAAGGGCGGCGGACGGCCCGCTTTTTCCTCTGCTTGCTGGAACCGGATTTGCTCCATGGCTTTGTCGGTCCATGGCGGCATGTTGGTCTTGATCTGCTCATCCTGGTCCGTGATCTTGGGATTCCACGCGCCGCTCCAGTCCGGCAGTTTTGCGATGTCCGCCCAGTCCTTCGCCGTCGGCGGCGGATTGATAATCGGTTTAGGTTTCGCGGCCGGCTGCGCGAACGCGCTCACGCCGGCCAGCGCCACGCAGGCGACCAAAGCCGCGCTTAGGCATTTGTTCATCGGTCCTCTCTCCCTCGGTGGCGTCTGCAGCACTAATGCCGAAACCGGATATTGCCGCCGGGCAGTCTAGCCGATTTCGGCGAATTTCGCATGGCGGGAAGAGCGTTTGCGAATCGTTCGTACTACGCTCGCGCCCCGGGCATCAGCTGCCCAGATGGGGCTGCAGCGTGAAACCGATCCAGCGTCCAAAAGCGACGACGCCGATCCACAACGCGAGCGACGCGCCGCCTGCAAGCCGCGCCCGCAGCGGCGTAGTGTTCACCGAATTTCCCCAGCTGGCGGCGTCGCGGCCGCTGACAAAGTGAAAGAACAGCATGTTGGCGCCGGCCAGCAGCAACAGCAGGATTTTTACCCGGAAATGGAAATTATGCGCGTAGTTGACGGCGTTGGAAATGAACAGCAGGCTGCCGGTGAGCGCAGCGACCGCAAACGCAATCCACGTGCAGGGCAGCACATCGCGCGTCAACGCGGTCACGCTGCGGTCGCGGGACGCCAGGCCCAGCAGCCGCAAATCGACGATCGCGATGGAGCCGACGACGAGCGTGATGGCGAGCACGTGGACCGATTCGATCCACGGAAACAGCGATTCGTTCTCGCGTATCGCCAAACCGGCCGGCGTTTCGTACAGCCACCGGAAAATTGCATCAAACCCCATATACCGTTTCCCCCTTGCCTGCGTTGTGCGCAGTTATCGTTGTTGAAGCGTGCGGGCGTCAGCGAAACGCTGCTTAGATGTAGGCGATCCAGCGGCCCGCGCACACGATGCCCACCCACAGCGCGAGCGATACGAGCGCGATCAGCTTGATCGCGCCGCGCCGGCCGCTGGTCGCGTCCCAGAAATTGCCGTCCCTGTTGAGCGGCGCCTGGTAAGCCAGGGTCACGATGATCACCGCTGCGAGCAACGTCATCTTGAGCTGGAAGACCGGGTTCTCGAGCGAACGCACCGGTTCGCCGATGATGAGGATCGCGCCCGACACGAGCAGTATCGGCAGGGTCCACCAGATGACGGGCCGAATGCGCGCCGATACCTCGGCGAGCGGACGGTCGCGTCCGACCAGGCCGAGCAGGCGCAGGTTGAGCATCAGGACCGATGCCATGACGGCTGCGATCGCGAGGATGTGCACGGTCTGCACGGTCGGCACGCTCCACGACGTGACCTGGATCGCCTGGCTTAGCGATGTTTGCTCTATCCACGCACAAAAATAATCGAGAGATAGGGTTCGCATCGGATCGTCTGGTGCCCGTCAAAAATAAATTACCTTGGAAGGGTACACCGCTTCGCGCAGGCCCGGCAGGCGGACGGCTGTCCGGCCTGCCCATCGAAGCCGGTCGTTATTTCTTCGCCGGCTCTGCGGCTTTCTTCTCGGCGTCCGGCGGCGGGCCCTGCAAATATTTCGCGTATTCCTGGTGGCACAGAGCGCACGCCTTGTAGATATTGCCGCCTTCGGTAAACAGCGCCTCGGTATTTTTTGCTTCGGCCGCTTTGAGCGCCTGGCCTGCGGCATCGCTCAACCGGCGCGCCGACTTCATCCACTCCTTGTTGTCGCGCGCGCGCCCTTCGATCATCAGCGCATTGCCGGCTTCCATCAGCGTCGCCGCTGCGTTGCGCACATTGTCCCATTCCGCATCCGTGTGCGGCGCGATCTCTTGCGTGCCTTTCTGCGTGATCACGGACTTGACCGAATCCCAGATCACGTCGGCAGCCGGATCTATGACCCATTGCATGACTTGTTTTACGGCGAGCGTGGTCGTGTAGGGCGGTAAAGGCGGGGCAGGCGGCGCAGGTGGCGGCGGCGCTTCGCAGCCGGCAAGCAACAATATGCTAATGGGCAAAAATCGCAGAATCGCTTGCATAATATCTCCTCCCGGGCACGCTTTGCGCGCGCATCAACCTGCATCATACACAGCGCCGGTATTTTTCGCTGACAGCAGGCCGGCCGGCGGCCGGTTCTTTCTCTATGCTGCTGCGGGTTTGTCGCCGCCCAAAAGCCGGGTCAGATCGGCGAGCATTTGCGACAACTCGCCGGTCATCAGCGCGAAATCAAGATCGAACTGGTCTTCTTTATTGTCGGCGTTCTGGTCGGTTTCCTGCCGCAGCAGGTTGAGAAACGCGATGCGCTTGATTTGCAGCGTTTCGGTCAGCACGAACGATATCTTGTCTTTCCACGTCATGCCAAGGCGGGTGGCGACCTTGCCCGCCGCGATGTGAGCCTGGATGTCCTTGCCGGCCAGGCCATGCCGCACATAGCGGACAGTGGCCTTGTTCGCATCGCCGGCGCGCAGCTCGAGATCCTGGTCGATCGTGAAATCCGCAGAGATTTCGCCCCCGGCGAGCCAGCCCGTCATGGCCGCGCCCGGCGACAGTTGCGTATCGAGCCGTTTCGCAGGGAATTCATTGCCGGACTTGCGCAGGGTTTCGAGCACGCGCTCGCCTTTGGCGTCCGCTGCCGAGTCGACCACGAACCACCGGTTGTCCGGGTCCACCCAAGCCGCAGTGGTGAGCCGACGCGCCAGTGCCCGCGGCATGAGTTCGTCGAGCACGCGCTCCTTGATTTCGCGCATTTGCTTGCGGCCGATGCTATGCCCTTGTTTCTTCGCCAACTCGGTGGCGCGCTCGACGGCGACCTGGCGGATAATGGAGGCCGGCAGAAGCTTTTGCTCGACGCCCAGCGTCATCAGCCAATGCCGGTTCAGCGTGTAAAGAAACGGTTCGCCGTCTTTCGGCGGCACCCAGCCGTGGCTTTCCATCTCGAAACTGTTGCACGGCTGCAAAGCCCGTCCTGCCAGTATGGTTTCAAGAATGCGAGGTTCGACCTTCCATTTGGAACCGAGCCGGTAGACGAGCAGATTTTTGAATCGCATGAAGGCTACGCAAAAAAGGACGCAGTATACTAGAGACCTATCGACTGAATTCCGAAGATTCCGGGATTCCGGCGCAATCCGAGCCAACCAAGAATGCAAAAAGCCAGCGTAAAAAAATCCAGCGGCACCAAACGGACCGGCGATGCCGCGCGGCCCGCGCAGTACCGCTTTCTGACCGAATTGGCGAAAGAGCGCCGCGCGGTTGCGATATTCCTGATCAACGGCCTCAAGCTCGAAGGCAGAATCGTCTCGTTCGACGATTACGCCATTCTGCTGGAAGGCGACTTGTCCGATCACGTTTACAAGCACGCGATTTCGACCATCCAGCCATTGGCTGCGACGACCGCGAAAGCGGATGCCGGCGTGAAAGCCGGCGGCAAGACGGGCTTAAAAGCGTATGCCCAGCGCGCCGAACCTGAACATGTGACTGCTGCCGCCGCCGAACGCAAGCCGCGCCAGCCGACGATCGTCGTGCGTCCCAAACGCAGGATAATCAAGAGCACCCCCGGCGAGGGGTGACGCGTGCCGCGACGAAGCGCGTGTCCGCCGCGCGCGGAAGCGTCTCATCGACTGATCCAGCAAACTTTTTTTACCCATATCCTCGAGGAAAATTGATTATGACTATTTCCATGTACCAGGCGTCGGCGCCGGTTTTTGTCCGCATGCTGGAAAATCTCGGGCGCATCGTCGAAAAAGGCGCGGCGCACGCGGAAAGCCGCAAAATCGAGCCGGCGGCGCTGATCAATTTTCGCCTCTACCCGGACATGCTGCCGTTCACGAAGCAGATCCAGATCGCCGCCGACATGGCCAAGGGCTGCGTTGCGCGGCTTGCCGGTCAGGAACCCGTCAAGTTCGAGGACAATGAGGCGAGCTTTCCCGAACTCATGGCGCGAATTGCTAAAACGGTCGACTACCTCAAGACATTTCGCCCCGACCAGATTGACGGCACCGAGGACAAAACCATTACGCTGCAAATGCGCACGGGCCCGCTCACGTTCACGGGACTGAAATATCTGCTCGAATTCGCGCATCCCAATTTTTATTTTCACGTCACCACCGCGCACGATATTCTTCGCCATTGCGGCGTCGAAGTCGGCAAATGGGATTTCCTCGGCAAGTCCTGACCCCCGCGCGGCCGCGGCGTCCCTGCAGACTTTGTGGGGATCGGCGGCCCGCGCTTAATCGTTTTGCGCTGCCGGGGATGCTGCTGCGCGCCCGCCGGCGCATTTGCCGTTCGCGCCCAAAGAGATAGCGTGCCGCGCCGGCGCGCTTGATTCCCGCGGAATCGCCCGCACATTCGAATTCATGCCGGATGTCGTTGTCGTACCGGGCAGCGGCCACCGGAATTCGAATATGAGCGAACACGTACACATAGTCTGCCAGCACTGCAGCACCACCAACCGCGTGCTGCGCGAGCGGCTGCGCGCGGGTGCCAAGTGCGGCCATTGCGGGCAGGCGCTGGTCGCAACGGCGCCGTTCGACCTCACGGCCGCGAATTTCGACCGCCATGTGAGCGCGAACGGGCTGCCGCTGGTGGTCGATTTCTGGGCGCCATGGTGCGCGCCGTGCCGGATGATGGCGCCCGCGTACGCTGAGGCCGCCGCGCAACTGGCGCCCGGCGTGCGTCTCGCGAAACTGAATACCGAAGACGAACAGGCGCTTGCCGCGCGCTTCGGCATCCGCGGAATTCCGACCCTGGTTGCATTCAAGAACGGGCGCGAAGTGGCGCGCCAGTCGGGCGCGCTCGATACCGCGGGCCTCGTGGGCTGGATCAGGGGCCATGTTTAAACGCGCAATGAACACTTCAACTTTCAATCTTCGGGACGCCTATGTCATCTCGTAACGCAACGGGCTGGATGTGGTCGCAGGCCTGCGAATTGCTCGACCAGGCCGACCGCATGCACCGGCAGTTCTTCCGGCTGGCGGCATCGGCGCGTCCGCGCGCCGTCTGGGAGCCGCCGGTCGACATATTCGAAGACGAGCGTGAAATCGTGATCGTCATCGCGCTGCCGGGTGTCGCAGAAGAGGGCGTGGAGATATCGCTCGAAGCCGGAGCGCTGGTGGTGCGCGCCGA
This sequence comes from uncultured Streptomyces sp., assembly GCA_964510405.1. GTDB lineage: Bacteria > Pseudomonadota > Gammaproteobacteria > Burkholderiales > SG8-41 > PALSA-1004. The sequence goes on from CAZEAX010000320.1 coordinate 5,302, forward strand.
GCGGCGGATTCCGTCTGTCGGCACTCGGGGCGCGGTGCGGCGGCTGGAAATTCCGTACGGATATTTCGAGCGGCGCATCCCGCTCGCGAATCTGCACCTGGAGGCGGGCACGCGCGAATTCAGCGATGGTTGCCTGATATTGAGGTTACGCAAGGTGGATGAAACATGAACGAAGACATCATTGCAAACATCACTCCGGTCAGCGTCGATGCGGCCGGCCGCGCCGCCGAGGCCGCGGCAAATGCCGCGGGCGCGCGCACGGGCGCTTCGCGTCCGCTGCCCGACGACGCGCTGATCATCATGCCGGTGCGCCAGGCCGTGCTGTTCCCGGGCGTCGTGCTGCCGCTGACGGTCGGCCGCGAGCGTTCGCGCGCCGCCGCGCAGGAGGCCGCGCGCCTCGAGCGGCCGCTCGGCATCCTGCTGCAGACCAAACCCGACGTCGATCTGCCGGGACCCGATGATCTGCACTGGGTCGGCACCACCGCCAACGTCGTGCGTTACATCACGTCTCCCGACGGCTCGCACTACGCGATCTGCCAGGGAGTGAAGCGCTTTCGCGTGCTGCAATTTCTCGAGGGCTTCCCGTACACGGTCGCGCGCGTCGA
>CAZEAX010000321.1:0-5888 GCA_964510405.1 uncultured Streptomyces sp.
TCGCGGCCCGACATGCGGTAGTACTCGAGCGTCTTGTCGTCGATCGCGAAAAAGCCGCAGGTCGCGCCGTAGTCGGGCGCCATGTTGGCGACGGTGGCGCGGTCGGTCGGTGTGAGGGATGCCGCGCCTTCGCCGAAGTACTCGACGAACTTGTTGACCACGTTCGTTTTACGCAGCAACTCGGTGACGGTTAGCACGAGGTCGGTCGCCGTGACACCGGGGTTGAGCTTGCCGGTCATGTGTACGCCGACGACATCGGGCTCGAGGAAGTAGTAGGGCTGGCCGAGCATGCCCGCTTCGGCTTCGATGCCGCCAACACCCCACGCCAATACGCCAATGGCGTTGACCATCGTGGTGTGTGAGTCGGTGCCGACAGTGGAATCGGGGTAGTACACGCCGTCTCTTTCCCAGACGCCGCGCGACAGATATTCGAGGTTGACCTGGTGGCAGATGCCGTTGCCCGGCGGCACCACGCGGATGCCCGAGAAGGCGGCCTTGGCCCACTTCAGGAACGTATAGCGCTCGCCATTGCGTTCGAACTCGATTTCCATGTTCCTGCGAAGCGCATCCTTCGAGTTACTGACGTCGACGACGACGGAGTGATCGACCACGAGGTCGACCGGCACCAGCGGTTCGATTCTGGTCGGGTCGAACTTCTGGCGCTGCGCTTCGGCGCGCATGGCGGCGAAGTCGTTCAACGCGGGGAATCCCGCCATGTCCTGCAGCATGATGCGCGCGAGCACGAACGGCAGTTCCTGGGTGCGCGGCGCGTTGGGCTTCCACCCCGCGAGCGCTTTGACGGCGTCTTCAGTGACCCGCTTGCCGTCGCAGTTGCGCAGGACCGATTCAAGCACTACGCGCAGGCTGATGGGCATGCGCGAGGTTTTGCCGAGCCCCGCCTTTTCCAGCGCGGCGAGCGAATAATATTTACCGGTCTTGCCGGACTTCAGCTTGAATTCCTGCAGTGCTTTAAACGGATCGTGTGCCATGTGCGGTTGTCATCCTATAAAAAAGTCAGTGCTGCCATTGATTGCCAAATGCCTTGAGCTGCGCGGACGCGCCGTACAGCGGAAAGTGCCCGCGCAAAAATATCTGCGAGCTGCGCTCGTAAGCGGCGCTGATGATTTGGGTGCCGGCGGACGTCACGGATGCAGCGATGCGGGCCCGTAGTATGCCTGCTGGATTGCGCATTTGCACGACCGTTACGCTGGGATTCGGGCCGAGCTTCGGCAGTCCGCGCGCAAACCGGTTGGCGACGGTGCCCGGTACGAGGCAGGCGACCGCGAGGCAACAGCCGCCGGTGACAGCAAGCGAGTTGTGCGGCGTCTGCGGAGTGAAGTAGCGCACGAGTATGTGCCCGTCGCCGGCGGGCGGCGCGACCATGCAGATTTTCGGGATGGTTTCGCTGTGCGCGAGATCGTCGGCGCTCATCGCGTCGCCGTTTTTCTTGCGCAGCCCCATCTTGAGGCCGGCCGCGACCCAGAGCGCCTGCAGGCGCTCTTTCAGCGCGCGATCGCGGCCGAGGTCCTCGACCGATTCAAGCCCGGTCTTGCCGAGGTCGGCGGCGCTCACGATCACCATCGGCACTGCGACGTCGACGCACGAAGCGTCGACGCCCGCGAAGTTATCGAAGGGATTGCCGGTTGGCAACAGTTTGCCCGTCTTGGCGCCGACCGGATTGCGCAGGCTCAGTTCGACGCCGGGGAATTTGCCCATCACGCCGGGAATCTCGGTATCCGCCGGAATGAACGGCGTGCCGTCGGGTGTTTTTACGGTCGCATCGGTAGTGACGCGGGTGTTCGTATTGAATATGCGCATTACGGTGGTGCCGGGCGACGCGTGGAATATTCCGGTATCGAGCGCGTACATTGTCAGCGCGGCGGACATGTTGCCGCAATTGACGCTCCAGTCGATCGCGGACTTGTCGGCGGCGAGCTGGGCGAGCGTACTCGTGATATCCGCTTCAGCATTCGGCGAGCGGTCCACGATGAAGACTTTGTTGCTGGTCGACGGCCCGCGGCCGAGTCCCGTCGTCTGCTTGTTGCCTTTGACGTCGCCGCTCGGCGGCACGCCCATGATTCCACGGATTGCCTCCTCGCGCAGCGCGAGTTCGGCAGGCAGGTGCGCGTGCCACAACACTATACCGGTCGAAGTGCCGCCGCGCATGTGATAGACCGGCAGCTCAAGAACGCCGTTCACGATGCGGGGGACGAAGCCGGTCAGCGCCGGATTCGGCAGGCGCCCGTCAGATGCGGGCGCGGCGTCTTGCAGTCTTGCGCTCATGAACCCCAAAGCTTTAGATCAGAACCGCATATTTTACGTCAGGTACACGGCTCTGCGCGAGCGGGGCGTCGGGCCTGTTCGAGTATTGGACTCGCGGCGCGGGCACCCGGCAATTGCGCGCAACGTGAATCCGGTGCAGAACGCGGAAAGCAGTAACGTTTCTGCCTGATTTTATTACCTGCGACCGGTGCGCCGGCGGAATGCCGGCGGACTATTGCGTGCAGTCGCCGAGGCGCTTGGCGGTAATCGACTGTGTCATCGGGCCGGGCATGCCGTCCATGGTCATGGTCATGTCCATATTCATGCCGGTTTGCGTGAAAGAGCCCTGGACGGTGCCATCCATTTTTTGCGGCTTGGTGCACGCCATCTTGTACGAGAACTTGCCCGCGTTTTCTACCATATCCTTGACCTGGCAGTCGCTGCCGGGACCCTGCGGCATCTGGTAGGCCTTGCTGCCTGCAAGGTCTTTGGCGGCGAGGCAGCGCTGCATGGTTTGGCCCGACATATTCGCGGGCGCGCCGGGCATGGTGATCTTGACCGTGTATTCATACATGCCGGGCTTCATTTGCGCGGCGGCGGCGAGCGGCAGGGCAAGTGTCAGGGCGGCGATGCTGCGTAAGAGCTGTTTTTGTATGGTAGTCATTGGAGCCTCAGATTACAAAAAGGTCGACGAATTCGTGCACGGGTGTTGTCTCGAGCCGTTTCTGATCGGCGCACAGGCTGAATATAGCCGCTTGTTGCTTGGCGGGAAAGCGCCGCGCGAGATTGGTTTTGTATTTGGCTTCAAGGAGCGGCACGCCTTCCTTGCGCCTGCGGCGGTGGCCGATCGGATATTCGACTTCGACGTTCTCGGTTTTGCTCCCGTCCTTGAAGAAAATCTGCACGGCGTTGGCGATCGACCGCTTGCTCGAATCGAGGTAATCGCGCGTCCATTGCTTTTTCTCGACGCACACCATCTTGGAGCGCAGCGCATCGACGCGCGGATCGTGCGCAACGTCGTCTTCGTAGTCGGTGGCGAGCACGTTGCCTTTCAAGAGCCCGATGGCGACGATGTACTGGATGCAATGATCGCGGTCGGCCGGATTGTTGAGCACGCCTTTCTTGTCGATGATGCGGATCGCCGACTCATGCGTCGTGATGACGATTTTCTTCACGTCGGCGATGCGGTCGTGCACGGCGGGATGCAGGCGCACCGCGCACTCGGCGGCCGTCTGGCCATGGAATTCCGCGGGAAACGAAATCTTGAACAGCACGTTTTCCATCACGTAGGAGCCGTACTTGCGGGTGAACTTGAACGGCTTGCCTTTGAACAGCACGTCGTAGAAGCCCCAGGTCCTGGCGGTGAGGGCAGAGGGGTAGCCCATTTCGCCCTTGAGCGCCATCAACGCCAGCCGCACGGCCCGGCTGGTGGCATCGCCGGCGGCCCACGATTTGCGCGAACCGGTATTCGGCGTGTGACGGTAAGTGCGCAGCGACTGGCCGTCGATCCACGCGTTGGACACCGCGTTGACGACTTCGTCGCGCGTGCCGCCGAGCATCGCGGTTATCACCGCGGTGCTCGCGACCTTGACCAGCACGACGTGATCGAGGCCGACGCGGTTGAAGCTGTTCTCTAGCGCGATCACGCCCTGGATTTCATGCGCCTTGATCATGGCGGTGAGCACGTCGCGCATCGTGAGCGGTGGTTTGCCCGCCGCGACGCGCGTGCGCGAGAGATAGTCGGCAGCGGCGAGTATGCCGCCCAGGTTGTCGGACGGATGGCCCCATTCGGCGGCGAGCCACGTGTCGTTAAAATCGAGCCAGCGGATCATGCAACCGATATTGAACGCCGCGGCGACGGGATCGAGCTGAAAGGAAGTGCCCGGCACTTTCGCGCCGTTCGGCACCACGGTACCCGGCACGATCGGGCCCATCAGTTTGGTGCAGGCGGGGTACGACAGCGCCTCGAAACCGCAACCCAGCGTGTCCATCAGGCACAGCCGCGCGGTGTTGTAAGCCTCGGCGCTCGTGATCGCGTGTTTCAGCGCGTAGTCGGAAATGTCGAGGATGACCTGGTCGGTTTTGGGACGCACGTTGGATATTGGGCTGGACATGTTTTCTCTGCTGGTATTTTAAAATTCGAATGAAGTTACAGTTTGACGCCGAAGTACGCGCCGAGTCTGACCATCGCGAGATACAACAGCGCGGTCATGGCGCAATTCAGGGCGAGCGCGAGGTAGAAGCCGACGCCGTGTCGCAGCATCAGCGGCAGCACGAGAAACATCGGCAGCGACGGCAACACGAACCAGAAGGTGGCTTCCGAGTGCGCGGCGATGCGCGGGATGTCGCTCGTCTCGTTGTATATCCACAGCATGCCGAGCACGGACACCAGCGGCAGCGACGCGATGAGCGCGGCGAAGGCGGGGCTGCGCTTCGCCACTTCCGACACCATCGTGATGATCAGCGCTGAAATGATGGTTTTTACCAGCGTATATCCCATGGCGGTCCTCCGGTCTGGCGTTGCCTTGCGTCACGCGCTTACTTCGCTTTTTTCACGCGTCCGCGCTCCGCGATTGGCACGAATTTGCGCGCCTCGGGGCCGGTGTAATTGGCCGTCGGCCGGATTATTTTCCCGTCGACGCGCTGCTCGATCACGTGGGCGGCCCAGCCGCTGGTGCGCGAGATCACGAAAATCGGCGTGAACATCGCGGTCGGCACGCCCATCTTGAAGTACGACACCGCCGAGAACCAGTCGAGGTTGGCGAACATTTTCTTCTCGCGCATCATCACCGTCTCGATGCGGTCGGCAATGTCGAACATTGCCATGTCGCTGGTCTCCTTCGAAAGGTTGCGCGCGACTTCCTTGATGATCTTGTTGCGCGGATCGGCGATCGTGTACACCGGGTGCCCGTAGCCGATTACGACTTCCTTGTTGGCGACGCGGGTCACGATGTCGCTTTCCGCCGCGTCCGGCGACTCGTAACGGTTCATCACCTCGAACGCGACTTCATTGGCGCCGCCGTGCTTGGGGCCGCGCAGCGCGCCGATGCCGCCAGTGATCGCCGAATACATGTCGGAGCCGGTTCCTGCGACCACGCGACAGGCGAAGGTCGAAGCGTTGAATTCATGCTCGGCGTAAAGGTTGAGCGACGTATGCATCGCGCGCACCCATTTGGCGGACGGCGGCTTGCCGTGCAGCAGATGCAGGAAGTGTCCGCCGATCGAATCGTCATCGGTCTCGACGTCGATGCGGCGGCCGTTCTGGCTGTAGTGAAACCAGTAGAGCAGCATGGAGCCGAACGACGCAATCAGCCGGTCGGCGATGTCGCGCGCGCCGGGCATGTTGTGATCGTCTTTTTCGGGCAGCGCGCTGCCGAGGACCGAACAGCCGGTGCGCATCACGTCCATCGGATGCGCGGCCGCGGGCACGCATTCGAGCGCCGCCTTCACCGCGTGCGGCAGGCCGCGCAGCGCCTTGAGTTTCAATTTGTAATTGGCCAGCTGGGCTGCGCTCGGCAGCGTGCCGTGGATCAGCAGGTAGGCGATTTCCTCGAATTCGCATTGCTCGGCGATATCGAGGATGTCGTAGCCGCGGTAATGGAGATCGTTGCCGCTGCGGCCGACTG
>CAZEAX010000322.1:0-5884 GCA_964510405.1 uncultured Streptomyces sp.
GGCTCGCTCGCGGTGACCGAATATCTCAAAAACGCGGGGCTGCTGACCTACCTCGAGCAGCTCGGCTACTACGTCGCGGGTTACGGTTGCACGACGTGCATCGGCAACTCGGGGCCGCTCGATGCGCACATCGACGAAGCGGTCACCAGGAACGACCTCGTCGCGGCAGCGGTGCTGTCGGGCAACCGCAATTTTGAAGCGCGCATCCATCAGAACATCCGCGCCAATTTCCTGATGAGCCCGCCACTCGTCGTGGCGTTCGGCCTCGCGGGCACGGTCGACATCGACGTGACGAAGGACCCGCTCGGCCCCGGCAAAGACGGCCAGCCCGTCTACCTGAAGGACATCTGGCCGTCGACGAAGGAGATCGCCGCGGTCATGAAATACGCGACCGACCCCGCGATGTACAAGAAGCTTTTCTCCGCGTTCGGCGAAGGCAATCCGATGTGGGACGAAATCCCGTCTTCCGTCGGCGCGACTTACAAGTGGGACGAGAAATCGACCTACGTGCGCCACCCGCCCTACTTCGACGGCTTCAAGATGACGCCGGACAAGGTAACTGACGTCAAAGGCGCGCGCGTGCTCGGCATCTTCGGCGATTCGATCACGACCGACCACATCAGCCCCGCAGGCGGCATCCGCGCCGCCGCGCCGGCCGGCAGGTATCTGCAGGACCACGGCGTCGGCATCGCCGACTTCAACACGTACGGCGCACGCCGCGGCAATCATGAAGTCATGATGCGCGGCACGTTCGCCAACGTGCGCATCAAGAACCTGATGGTGCCGGGCAGCGAAGGCGGCGTTACCATACACCATCCGGGCGGCGAGCAGACTTCGATCTACGAAGCCGCAATGCGCTACAAGAAAGAAGGCGTGCCGAGCGTCGTGTTCGGCGGCGACGAATACGGCCAGGGCTCGTCGCGCGACTGGGCGGCCAAAGGTCCGCAACTCCTGGGCGTCAAGGCCGTCATCGTGCGCAACTTCGAGCGCATCCACCGCGCCAACCTCGTCTTCATGGGCGTGCTGCCGCTGCAGTTCAAGAACGGCGTCACGGCGCAGTCGCTGAAGCTCGACGGCTCGGAAGTCATCGACATCACCGGCCTCGAACGCGGCATCAAGCCGATGCAGGACGTGACGATGACGATCCGCCGCAAGGACGGCAAGAGTGAACAGGTGCCGCTCAAGCTGCGCATCGACACGCCGATCGAAGTCGACTACTACGCGCACGGCGGAATATTGCCCTACGTATTACGCGAGTTGCTCGCGTAATACGACTCAGACTCAATGTGCAGCTTACAAAGCCGCGCACAACGGGCAGGCCGCAGCCCTCAAGGTTGCGGCCTGTTTTTTTGCGCGCGCATTGACGCGCCGCCTTGCTGCGCGCAATTCGCGGTTGTTATACTCGACCCCGGCCATCTCGCGTTTGCCGCATTTGCCGCGCGAAGAGCGGCACCACCCGAGGAGACATTCCATGTCACGCGTCCGGCTCACCTACCTGCTCGCCTTCGCGCTGTTAAGCCTGACGTGTCGCGCCGAGGTCAACGAGGTCCGGCTCGCCCAGCAAACCAGCATGGGCTACATGCAGTTCAGCATCATGGACCGCTACAAGCTGATCGAAAAATATGCGAAAGCGGCCGGTCTCGGAGAAGTTAAAGTGTACTGGGACACGTTCAACGGCCCCGACCACATGAACGACGCGCTGCTCGCGGGCCGCGTCGATTTCGTCTCGGGCGGCGTGCCGGGCCTTGTCACTCTGTGGGAAAAAACCGCCGGCACGCCGCAGGAAGTGCGCGGCGTTTCGGCTTTGAGTTCGCAACCGTTTTTCCTGAACACGCGCGACCCCAATATCAAGTCGATTCGCGACCTGTCGGCCAAGGACAAGGTCGCAGTGCCCGCGGTCAAAGTGTCGGTGCAGGCGGTAACACTGCAGATGGCCGCCGCCAAGGAGTTTGGCGATGCAAATTTCTCGAAACTCGACCCGTTGACCGTGTCGGTCTCGCCGCCCGACGCAACCGCCGCGCTGCTGTCCGGCGCGGGCGAGATCAACAACGTCTTCAGCGTGCCGCCTTTCCAGTATCAGCAGCTGGAAAAAGCGGGCGTCCGCACGATGCTCAACTCGTTCGACGTGATGGGCGGACCGCATACGTTCACGGTGATCTGGACGAGCAAGAAATTCCGCGATGCGAATCCCAAACTCTACGGCGCCGTGTTCTCTGCCCTGCAGGAAGCCACGGACATCCTGAACAAGGACCGCCGCGCCGCCGCGCAAATCTGGGCGGAATCGACCAAGAGCAAACTCACGGGCGACTGGCTGTACGACAAGATCCTGTCGAACCCGCAGGTGCAATACACGCTGGTGCCGCAAAACACGATGAAATACGCGGACTTCATGAACAAAGTCGGTTCGACTAGGAAGAAGCCCGCCTCATGGAAGGACTTGTTCTTTCCCGAAATTCACAACGCTTCCGGCAGTTGATTTAAAGGGCACTCCAGAATGAACGCACGCCCCCAGGTTGCCGGCGATCTGCCGCAGCGTCTCGCGGCCATCGTCGGCGAGCGCGGCATCATCACCGCCGCGTCCGATATGGCACCCTACCTCGCTGATTGGCGCGATCTTTACCAAGGCAGCGCGCTCGCGGTCGTGCGCCCGGCGAGCACCGCCGAAGTCGCGGCCGTAGTCCGGCTGTGCGCAAAAACGCGCACCCCCATCGTGCCGCAGGGCGGCAACACGGGCATGTGTGGCGCAGCCACGCCGGATACCGCCGGCAACGCGGTCGTCGTCGCGCTCGGGCGCATGAACAAAATCATCGACGTCAACGCGCTCAACAACACGATGACCGTTGAAGCCGGCTGCATACTCGCCAACATCCAGCAGGCCGCCGCGGACGTGGATCGCCTCTTTCCGCTGAGCCTCGGCGGCGAAGGCAGTTGCGTGATCGGCGGCAATATCTCGACCAATGCCGGCGGGATCAACGTATTGCGCTACGGCAACACGCGCGATCTCGTGCTCGGTCTCGAAGCGGTGCTGCCCGACGGCCGCGTCTGGAACGGCCTGCGCGGCCTGCGCAAGGACAACACGGGTTACGACCTCAAGCATTTGTTCATCGGCGCCGAAGGCACGCTGGGCATCATCACGCAAGCCGTGCTCAAACTTTTTCCGCGGCCGCACGGCAACGTCACGGCGTTCGCCGGCATTGCGGACCCCGCGCATGCGGTGGAGTTGCTGGCGCTGCTGCGCGCGCAGTGCGGCGACGGCATCAGCGCGTTCGAGCTCATCTCGCGCAATTGCCTCGAAATGGTCGTGCGCCGCATACCCGGCGCGCGAGATCCGCTGGCCGCACCTTATCCGTGGTACGTATTGACGGAGCTCACCGACGCGCAGGACGGCAACGCCCTGCGCGCAACGGCCGAGCAGGCGCTGACTGCGGGAATCGAGCGCGGACTCGTCCAGGACGTCGCGATCGCGGAGAACGCGGCGCAGAGCAAGGCGCTGTGGCACATGCGCGAATCGATACCCGACGCGGCGAAAATCGAAGGCCTCGTCTATCGCCACGACATCGCCGTGCCCGTGAGCCGCATTCCGGAGTTCATAGCGACCGCGAGCGCCGCGCTCGAAGCCGCGTATCCCGGCGTGCGCATCATCTGCTTCGGTCATCTCGGCGACGGCAACCTGCATTTCAACGCGTTCGTACCGGGTCGCGAGCGCAGCGACGAAGTCGCTCGCCGCATGACCGACGTCAACCGCCTGGTGCACGACATCGTGCAGACGTTCGGCGGCAGCATCAGCGCGGAGCACGGCATCGGCCAATCCAAGCGCGGCGAGCTTGCGCATTACAAGAGCGCGACCGAACTCGATCTCATGCGCATCGTGAAAAAAGCGCTCGATCCGCACAACCTGATGAATCCGGGCAAAGTACTGTAACCCGCCCGCAACGCTTACAGGTATCGCTCTTGTCCGAACTCACGCACGACGACGTCCAGCGCATCATCCAGATCATCGACGAAATGGACGATCGCGACGTCCATCTGGAAATCGGCGAACTGAAGCTGCACGTAACGCGCGGCGCGTCCGCGCCTCTCGTCGCTGCCACGCCGCGCACGCCACCGGCACCGCCGCCGACCGCGGCGCCAGCCAAGCCGGCATCCGCGCCCGCAGCCGAAGTCCCGCCGGGCCACGTCGCAATCCGCGCGCCGACGATGGGCACGTTTTATCGCGCCTCATCGCCGGGCGCCAAGCCGCACGCCGAAATCGGCGATCGCGTGCAGCCCGACGACACGGTCGGCGTGTTCGAAGTGATGAAGCTTTTCAGCACCCTGAAAGCCGGCGTCGCCGGAACTATTACGGCGATCCCGGTTTCCAACGAAGCAATGGTCGAACAGGACCAGGTACTGATCGTCATCAAACCCGATAAGTGAGCAGCATGTCTGAAATCAAGATCATCGACACGACGCTGCGCGACGCGCACCAGTGCCTGTGGGCGACGCGCATGACGACCGCGATGATGCTGCCGGTGGCGGACGCGATGGACCGCACCGGGTACGAAGCGATCGACCTCATGAGCGCGATCCAGTTCGACGTCTGCGTGCGCTACCTGAAGGAAGACCCGTGGCAGCGGCTGCGCCTGATGCGCGAGCGCGTCACGCGCACCAAAATGCAGTCGGCGATGCGCAGCAAGAGCCTGCTGTCGTTCGACGTGCAGCCCGACGACGTGAACTACCTGTGGCTCGAATGCCTGGCGAAAAACGGCATTCGCCGCGTGCGCGCGATCGATGCGCTGTCGGACCTCGACAACATCGTCGGCATTTTGCGCAAGGTCAAAGAGCTCGGCATGGAATCGGTCGGCTCGGTGGTGTTCTGCCAGAGCCCGGTGCACACGGATGAATTCTTCGCGCGCAAGACCGCGGAACTGATCGCACGCGCCGATATCGACGTCATGATGATCAAGGACCCGGGAGGACTGCTGACGCCCGACCGCATACGCACGCTGGTGCCCGCGATGCTGAAAGTCACGGGAAAAGTCCCCCTCGAATTGCACAGCCATTGCATGACGGGACTGGCGCCGCTCGTCTATCTCGAAGGCGTGAAGCTGGGTGTCACGCAAATCCAGACTTCGACCGCGCCGCTCGCGAACGGGCCCGCGCAACCGGCGACACAGACCGTCGCGCGCAATCTGCGCAGCATGGGTTATACCATCGACATCGATGACCGCCTCGTCGACGAAGTCGGCGCGCATTTTCGCGCGGTGGCAGAGCAGGAGCATCTGCCGCTGGGCGTGCCGATGGAATACGACCAGTTTCACTACGAACACCAGTTGCCGGGCGGGATGCTCACGAACATGAAATTCCAGCTCGCGCAGGCCGGACTCGGCCACAAGTTCGGCGCGGTGCTCGAAGAAACCGCGCGCGTGTTCACCGATCTGGGCTGGCCGGCGATGGTGACGCCCTTCTCCCAGCTCGTGGGAACGCAGGCCGTGCTCAACGTCATGCAGGGCGAGCGTTACAAAACGGTGCCTGACGAAGTCAAAAAATACGCGCTCGGCTATTACGGCAAGCCGCTGGCGCCGGTCGCGCCGGACGTGCTCGATCGCATCGTCGCCAACGGCTCGCCGAGAATCGCGTTGACGCCGCAACCGCTGGCGCCGGCGGTGCCGGCGATGCGGAAAAAATATCCGGGCGTTAGCGACGAAGAGCGGCTGCTGCGCCATTTGTACGCGGGCTCGCAGGTCGACGACATGCTCGCGGCGGGCCCGATGCAGGCGACCTATCATTTCGACAAGCCGCTGGTGCGACTCTTGAAGGAACTCGCCAAGCGCCCGCGTGCCGGCCGCGTCTACCTCGAAAAAGGCGATCTCAAACTGGAACTAACGGCGCGTGCATAATGTCG
>CAZEAX010000323.1:0-5881 GCA_964510405.1 uncultured Streptomyces sp.
TCTCCTGTACATGACGCGGCCAGCCATGCAGCTGATGCCTTCGGTGCCCTGGCCTTGTTCCGTGACGCTGACCATGCAGGTGACCATGCCGGTCGGCTCCAGCCGCAGCGTCGCGCCATCCTGCGCCGAAATGCGTGCGCCGCCGACGCCGTAAAACGCGGGCGACGGGTTCGTCACTTCTATCATCGCGGCGAGCCCGATGCCGCGGTAAACGCCTTTTTTGCGCAGCGCTTCCTGCTCGCCGCGCAGCTTCTGGTAGTCCATCAGCTCGAGCAGCTTGTCGAGCGTCTGGTGGTGCGAGAGCTTTTCGAACTTCATGCCCGCCGCCGACGTGCATGGATAGGCATCGTCCGCGATCAGGTTGCGGCGGCGGAATTCGGCCGGATCTATGCCGAGCTTTTCGGCGGCGAGGTCGACGATGCATTCGGTAATCGACACCGCGATCGGATGCCCGACCGCGCGGTACTGGCACGTCACATTCTTGTTGGTGAACACGACGTTCAGGTTCGCGCGGTATTGCGTGTGCTTGTACGGGCCGCCGGTGAGATTGACGACCTGGTTGCCTTCGATGCCGCTGGTGCGCGGATAAACCGAGTAAGGGCCTATGCCTGTCAAATCGTCCAGATCGAACGCCAGAATGTCGCCGGCCTTGGTGCATGCAATCCGCAGTTTCGCCTTGTGCTCGCGCGCATGGATATCGGTGAGAAAAGATTCCAGCCGGTCGGCGATGAATTTCACCGGGCGCTTGAGCATCACCGACAGCGCCGCGGTCGCCATCTCGTCGGGATAGACGTGCACCTTGATGCCGTACGAACCGCCGACGTCCCTGGCGATCACGCGCACGTTGCCTTCGGGAATGTCGAGATGGCGCGAGATGATGTCCTGCATCATGTGCGGCGCCTGCGTCGAGTGATAGACGGTCAGCGCGTTCTCTGCCGCGTTGAAATCGGCGAGCAGCGCGCGGCCTTCGAGGGTGACGCCGGTGTGGCGGCCGAACTCGTAGGTTTCCTCGACTACGACGTCGGCCCTGGCAAACGCGGCGTCGACTTCGCCGGTATCGAGCGCGCGCGTGAAACAGACGTTGTCGCCGAGCTCCGGGTGTATCACGTATTTGCCGGCGAGCGAGTCATCCATGCCGATGACGACCGGCAGTTCCTCCCATTCGGCTTCGATCAGGTCGGCGGCGTCTTCCGCCTGCGCGCGCGATTCCGCAACGACTGCCGCAACGGCTTCGCCCTGCCAGCACGCGCGGTCGATCGCGATCGCATGCTGCGGCGCCGATTTGATGCCTTTCAGATGCGCGAGCACCGCGACCCACGGCTTGCAAAACCCGGCCACTGCTTTGCCGTCGACGACGGCGATGACGCCGGGCATTGCGCGCGCGTGCGTGAAATCGAGCTTCACGATGCGCGCATGCGCGTGCGGGCTGCGAAAGAACACGACGTGCGCGAGCCGCGGCAGGCGCAGATCGTCGGTATACACGCCGCGCCCCTGCAGGAGGCGCTTCGCGTTCGCGCGCGGCACGCTCTGGCCGATGTAAGGCGATTTGGACTTGTCGGCGTTCATTGGCATTTATATTTAACTGTTTTGCAGCCGCAGATACACGCAGATGAACGCTGATAGAAACAAGCGGACGCACAGCGGATTTTGAGTTTATCTGCGTTCATCTGCGTTTATCGGCGGCTGGCAGTTTTGTCTTTAAGTACGGTCTCAATCGCATCGACGATGGCTTGATAGCCGGTGCAGCGGCAGTAGTTGCCGGAGATGTGGTCGCGGATTTCGTCGCGCGTTGCCTGCGGGTTTTTCAGTATGAGATCCTGCGCCGCCATCAGCATGCCCGGCGTGCAGAAACCGCATTGCAACGCGTTGCGCTCGTGAAACGCGCGCTGCAGTTCGGCGAGTTCGCCGGAGTCGGACAGGCCTTCGATGGTGTCGACGCGCTTGCCGGCTGCTTGTACCGCCAGCATCAGGCAGCCGCGCACGATTTTGCCGTCGACGCGCACGGTGCACGCGCCGCACACGCCGTGCTCGCAGCCGGTGTGCGAGCCGGTGAGGCCGAGGTCTTCGCGCAGAAAATCGATCAGATGCTGGCGCGGCTCGATGCGTCGCGTCGTCGGCGTGCCGTTGACGATGAGCGTGGTTTCGATCGAGCGGTCCATGATGGTCTCAGGTTGCGAGTGCGGCGAGCGCGCGGCCCGCGATCACGCGCGCGAGATGCAGTTTGGTCGCCGGCGTCGAGTAAGCGTCGCCGCTCGGGTCGAGATCGGCGGCGAGCGCCGTCGCGGCGGCGGCGATCACGGCGGGCGACAAGCGCCTGCCTTCGACTTCCGACATGGCGGTTTGGGCGAGCACCGGCGTCTGGTCGACGCCGAGAAAGGCCAGTTGCACGTTGGACAAGGTGCCTTGCGCATTGTTTGCCATCGCCGCTACGCCGACGATCGCGTAATCGCCGTGACGCCGCGTCAATTCCACGAACGCGCTGCGGGAACCCGCGGCCGGCAGCGGGATTTCGACGGCGGTCAACACTTCAGCGGGGCCGATGGCCGTCGTATAGAGCGCCTGGAAAAAATCTCTCGCGTGCACCTTGCGGCTGCCATCCTTGTTCGCAATAACAAACTCCGCGCCGAGCGCGAGGCAGCACGCCGGCCATTCCGCCGCGGGGTCCGCCAGCGCGATGCTGCCGCCGATGGTGCCGACGTTGCGGATCGCGACGTGCGCGATATGCGGCGCCGCCTGCGCAAGCAGCGGCAGGGCCTTCGCAATTTCAGGCGAGCGTTCGATTTCGGCGTGTGTCGTCAATGCGCCCAGCGTGACTTTGCCGTTGGCGACCGTGATGCCCGCGAGTCCGGGGATGCCGGAGATGTCGATCAATATTTCCGGCGACGATAGTCTTAAGTTGAGCGCCGCGAGCAGGCTCTGGCCGCCGGCCAGCAGGCGTGCGTCGTCGCCGCGGGTTTCGAGCAAATGAAACACCTCGGTTAGCGTGCGGGCTTTGACGTAGGCGAACGGCGGCGCTTTCATGCGTATTGTTATTGACGGCGCGAGTGAGCCGGGAGAATGCATCGTGATGAGTCCGCGCACCGCTGTCAAGGAGCTTGCTTACCGGCCGTGTCCGCAATTGCGGGGGCCATGACGGGCTGCTATATTCGCCCGCGCAGTTTAGAAGCTTTTTAAAAACAGTTTGGAGCCGCAGATAAACGCAGATACACACAGATAGAGATCCAAGGCGTCCTCCGGCGGACGTATGTCTCTTGACCTGATCTGCGTTTATCCGCGTTTATCTGCGGCCGATTGTCGTTTTTGAATTTTTGGGATAGGTTCTAATTTTCTCCACTGGAATTTCTCAAGTGAAATCACCGACCATACGCGAGCTCGCCCGCACCGAAAAGCCGCTGGTGCTGCCCGGCGCGCACGATGCGCTGTCCGCGCTTTTGATCAAGCAGGCGGGCTTCAAGGGATTTTTCATCGGCGGATTCCAGACCGCGGGCGCGCGCTACGGCCTGCCTGACATCGGGCTCGCCCAGCTCGGCGAATTCTCGGCGGCGTTCCGCGACATGATTTCCGCGTGCGACCTGCCGGTGCTGGTCGATGCCGACAACGGTTATGGCGACGTGAAGAACGCCGTACATCTGCTGCACACTTACGAACGCATGGGCGTGCAGGCGATGTTCATCGAGGACCAGGTCTCGCCCAAGCGCTGCGGCCACATGGCCGGCAAACAGGTCGTGTCGACCGAGGAAATGGAAGCGAAGCTGCGCGCGATGACGGCGAACCGCATGAATCCCGACACGTTCATCGTGGCGCGCACCGATGCCCGCGCGATCTACGGCATGGACGAGGCGCTGCGGCGCGCCGAGCGCTACGTGCGCGCGGGCGCCGACGGCGTGTTCATCGAGTCGATGCTGAACGAAGACGAAATCGCGCGCGCGGTGCGCGAAGTGCAGACCTGCCATGTCGCCAACATGCTCGAAGGCGGCATTACGCCGATATTGAAGCCGTCGGTGCTCGGCCAGATGGGCTACGGCATCGCGCTCTACGGCATCACGTTATTGCTGCGCATCACAAAGACCATGCAGATGGCGCTCGCCGATCTCAAGAGCGGCGAGCTGAAGCTGGTCGGCACCGGCACGCCGTTCGAGGAATACACCAAAATCGTCGGCATCGAGAAGTGGCGCAAGATCGAGCAGGAGTTCGGCGGAAAATAGTATTCAAGCAAACCCAATCGAGCCGCAGATAAACGCAGATAAAGCGAGAGCACAACCGGAGCAGGGCCCGGAGCAGTTTTGATTCATGATTGGTTTTTGAATTATCCGCGTTTATCTGCGTTTATCCGCGGCAGAAAGACAGAGGAGAAAATAAAATGCCTGCTTACTGGCTCGCCCGCTGCCGGATTGACGATCCCATTAAATACAAGCAGTACACGGACCTCGTGCCGGGCATCATCGCCAAATTCGGCGGTAAGGTGCTTGCGCGCGGCGGCCGCTACAAGATCGTCGAGGGCCCGGATAATTTCCAGCGCTTCGTCGTGATCGAGTTTCCGAACCTCGAACAGGCGGCGGCCTGCCATGCGTCGCCCGAGTATCAGGCGGCGGCCGCTTTCCGGCGCGACGGCGGCGGCGTGGTCGAGCAGGTAATCGTCGAAAGCGGCGACGCGACGCGGTAAGCAGCGATGGGCGATGAGCGATGAGTGATGGGCGATGGGTGAGGAGTAAGGAGTGGAGCTAACGAAAAGTGCGACGCCCTTGCGCATATGGATTTTCGCAGCCATTGCTGCGCTGAGCGCAACGTCGACGCTTGCGCAGAATTATCCGGTGAAACCGATTCGCTTCGTCACCGGCGGCGGGCCGGATGCGATGGCGCGCATTCTCGGGCCGAAAATGACTGCCACGTGGGGCCAGCAGATCGTGATCGAAGAGCGCGGCGGCGGGGGGATCTTGTCGGGTGAAACTGTCGCGCGAGCTTCGGCGGACGGCTACACACTGCTGCTGGCGACCACCACGCACACGATGAATCCGAATTTCTTCAAGCTCACGTACGACCTGATGCGCGATTTCGCGCCGGTGACCTTGCTGGGCAAGATCTCTTTCGTGCTGTCGGTGCATCCGTCGGTGCCGGTGAAGTCGATCGATGAATTGATCAGGCTCGCGCGTGCCAAACCCGGCCAGCTGAATGCAGGTTCGGGCGGCACCGGTTCGCCCGCGCATCTCATCATCGAGCTGTTCAAAAGCAGAACGGGTGTCAACATCGTGCACGTCCCGTATAAAACGGTCGCCCAGGGTGTGACCGCGCTGATCGGCAATGAGGTGCAGCTGATGTTCGTCGTGTCGCCGTCGGCGGTTCCGCAGATTCAGGCGGGGCGCATTCGTCCGCTCGCCGTCTCGACGCTCACGCGTTCGGCGAGCCTGCCCGATGTGCCGACCGTTGCCGAATCCGGCTTGCCGGGCTTCGACGCGCCCGCGTGGAACGGCGTGCTGGTGCCCGCGCGCACGCCTGTGGCCGTCATCATGAAGCTGCATGCGGAACTCGTCAGGGACTTGATGCTGCCCGACGTGCTCGAGCGCATAGCTGTGCTGGGTTTCGAACCGGTCGGCAATACGCCGCAGGAATACGGCGCGTTTCTGCGCGCGGAACTCGCGAAGTGGGCGAAACTGGCGAAGGAGATCGGTGCGAAGGCGGAGTAGTTCGCCCGCTCTGGCCGTATTGGATCGCGCCACGAAAATGCAAAAACGTTTTCTGCCGCCGATGAACGCAGATTAGTCGATTAACGTTGAGCTAATGCGCGCCGTTCTGTGGCGTCGCATTTGAGCGCTGGGTTAGCGGCGGGTCGGTACGGTCTGGACACATAGGTAACAGTATAGTCGGGGGACATAGGTAACAGTTT
>CAZEAX010000324.1:0-5839 GCA_964510405.1 uncultured Streptomyces sp.
CGGCGTGGGCCTGGCGCGCGAACGGGTGTTGTCGCCGGCCTTTATTATTTCGCCGGCTTATGGCACACGCGCCTCGACCGTGTTGCTGGTCGATAACCACGGCGAGGTGACTTTCATCGAGCGTAGTTTTGGCGCCGGCGGTCATCACGCAGGCGCCACGGCCATGACCTTCGCTCTGGAATCCGGACTTAATCCGGCGGCGGCCTGACCGGCAAACACCGCATGGTCCGATGCAGAATGCCCGCATCGAGGAATTCTCCGCTCACCACCTCGAAGCCGAACCGCCGGTAAAATCCGATGGCATGCGTTTGCGCGCTGAGTTCTACCGCGGCGTGGCCGCGCTCGCGGGCGGCCGCAATCAGTTCGGCAAGCAGCATGCCGCCGACGCCGCGGCCGCGCCACGGCGCCAATACCGCCATGCGACCTATATGACCGTCGGGCAGCAGCCGTCCCGTACCGATTGCTTTGCCGGCCGCCGTCTCAGCGAGCACATGCAGGCATTCCCCGTCGATGTCGTCCCATTCGAGTTCTTCGGGAACGTGCTGCTCCCGGACAAACACTGTAAGGCGGATAGCGCGCAACTCGTCATGCGCGTCACTCCATCCGACGCGGCGGACCCTAACTTGTGGCGAGCCATTCATGGGCATGAATTATAATCGTCGCCATCAATTGACGAACGAGTAACCCGGGATCTGGCATCGATGCAAAGCCTTTGGCAAGACAGTGAAGCGGGCGAATACCGCGGCGATCTGGCGCTGCGGGTCTACACCTCGCGTTTGCTGGGCCGCGACAAGACGCTCGTATTGCACGGGGGCGGCAATACTTCCGTCAAAATCCGCGAGCGCAATCTCGTCGGCGACGAGGAAGACATTCTGTACGTCAAAGGCAGCGGCTGGGACCTCGAATTCATCGAAGAAGCCGGATTTTCGCCCGTCCGCATGCCGCACCTGCTGCGACTCGCGCAATTGAAGGAATTAAGCGATCCCCAGATGGTAAATGAACTCGTCACCCATCTGACGCGCGCATCGGCTCCGGCGCCGTCGGTCGAGACGATATTGCATGCACTGCTGCCGCACAAATACGTCGACCATACTCACTCCGACGCGGTGCTGGCAGTGACGAACACGGCCGATGGCCCGCGCCGCATCGCCGAAATTTACGGCGACCAAGTGGCAATCATCCCTTACGTGATGCCGGGATTCGATCTCGCGCGACTGTGCGCCGAACTGTTCCCGCAACAGGCGCGGCCGAACACGATCGGCATGGTGCTGCTGAACCACGGGATTTTTTCGTTCGGTGCGACCGCCCGCGAATCGTATGAACGCATGATCGAGCTGGTCGACATGGCCGAGCGCTATTTGGAAAAGGAGTGCGCGTGGCGTCTATCCGACCCGCCCGCTGGCCCTGCGAAGCCGCAACCGGCGGCAATCGCCGGACTGCGCAATCAGGTCTCGCGTTGCGCCGGCAGCCCCATGATCGTTTCCACTCAATGCAACGATCGCACGCTCTCATTTGTCGGGCGTCCGGATATTGCGACAATCTCGCAGCAAGGCCCGGCAACGCCGGACCACGTGATCCGCACGAAGCGACTCCCGATGGTCGGACGCAACGTTGAAGGTTACGCCAATGCCTACCGCGAGTACTTTGCGAAAAATGCCGCGCAGGCCAGGGAACCTAAAACGATACTCGATGCGGCGCCACGCGTTGTCCTCGACCCGGAATTGGGTTTCTGCTCTATCGGCAGGACAATAAAGGAAGCGCGTATCGTCGCCGATCTTTACGATCACACCATCGACGTCATTCAGCGCGCGACGTTGCTTGGCGGTTACCGCGCTTTGCCGGCGCGCGATATCTTCGACGTCGAATACTGGGATCTCGAACAGGCGAAGCTGCGCAAAGCGGGCGCTACCCCGCCGTTTGCCGGTGAAATTGCGCTGGTCACCGGCGCCGCATCGGGCATCGGCAAAGCGTGCATCGATGCGCTGCACGCACGCGGTGCCGCGGTGGTCGGTCTGGATGTGGACGCCAAAATAGCGTCTCTGTACAAGCGCCAGGACTTTCTCGGCATACGCTGCGACATCACCTCACGCGAGGCGGTCGTCGCAGCGCTCGAGTCGGCGGCGCGCGCTTACGGCGGACTCGACATGCTCGTGCTCAATGCCGGCATTTTCCCGGGCGGCAGCGCCATAGCGGCTCTCGACGACACGACCTGGCGCAACGTGATGAACATCAATCTCGATTCCAACCTGATGCTGTTGCGCGAATGCCATCCCTTGCTCAAACTCGCGCCGCGTGGCGGCCGGGTCGCAGTCATTGGATCGAAAAACGTGCCGGCCCCCGGTCCGGGCGCAGCGGCCTATTCGGCCTCGAAAGCAGCTCTCACGCAACTTGCCCGGGTCGCTGCGCTCGAATGGGGCGCAGACAATATTCGCGTAAATACGCTGCATCCGAACGCGGTATTCGATACCGCGATCTGGAGCGATGAAGTCCTCGCCTCCCGCGCCGCTCACTACGGGCTCACCGTCGAGCAATACAAACGGAACAATATATTGCAGACGGAGGTCACCAGCCGCGATGTTGCCGCGCTCGCCGCGGAATTGTGCGGCCCCTTGTTCGCCAAGACTACGGGCGCGCAGATTCCGATCGACGGCGGCAACGAGCGCGTTATCTGATGGCTGGCTTTCGCTCGAAGTTTGACACCTTGCGCTGGCGCGCCGACCGGCTGGAAATGATCGACCAGCGGGTATTGCCGGGCGAGATACGCTACCTCGCTTACGACTCGGCGTCGGAAGTTGCCGACGGCATAAGCGACATGGTGGTCCGCGGCGCACCCGCGATCGGCTGCGCTGCGGCCTATGGCATAGCGCTCGAAGCGCTGCGCTTGCGGCAGCAATCACCCGCCGGATTCAACGACGGACTGAACACTGCATTTCGCGTGCTCGCGGCGAGCCGTCCCACGGCGGTAAATCTGTTCTGGGCGCTTTCCCGCATGCGCGACGCGTGGGAAGCCGCCGCCGACAGCATCCCGGCGCAGACCGCGACGCGACTCCTCGCTGCCGCGCATGCAATTTTCACCGACGATGTTGCGGCCAACAGGCGCATGGGCCAGTATGGTGCGGAACTGGTGAAAGACGGCGCGTCGATACTCACTCACTGCAACGCCGGCGCACTCGCAACGGCCGGACACGGCACCGCGCTGGGCGTCATCCGCTCGGCGATCGAGGCCGGGAAGAAAATCAGCGTGTATGCCGACGAAACCCGCCCGTTCCTGCAGGGTGCGCGCCTCACGGCGTGGGAACTGATGCAGGACGATATTCCAGTAACGCTGATCGCCGACAATGCGGCCGGGCATCTGATGAGCCGGGGTGAAATCGACATCGTCATCGTCGGCGCCGATCGAATTGCCGCCAATGGCGATGTCGCGAACAAGATCGGCACCTATCAGGTCGCGGTGCTCGCGCACCGTCATCGCATACCGTTTTATGTGGCTGCTCCGCTGTCGACGATAGACGCACAAATCGCCACGGGCGCCGATATACCGATCGAAGAGCGCGCCGCGGATGAGGTCCGTGGCTATCGCGATATGCACTGGGCGCCGGAACTGGTCGCCATCCGCAACCCGGTATTCGACGTGACGCCCGCGGAGTTGGTGACCGGCCTGATCACGGAGCGCGGCGTGGTCGCGGCCCCTGACTCGAACAAGATCGGGGCGTTGCTGCGCGGCGCGTAAACGCTAGATCGTCAGTCCGCCGGTGACTTCAAGGACGGCGCCGTTGACGTAACTCGCTTCATCTGACGCGAGCCAGGCAAAAGTATTGGCGATTTCCTCGGGCCTGCCCATGCGTCCAAGCGGCACTTTTTCTTCGAGCGCCCGCAGTACGCGTTCGGGCATCGACTTCAGGATTTCGGTGCCGACAAATCCCGGGCACACGGCGTTGGCACGGATGCCTTTGCGTCCGAGCTCGCGCGCCCAGGTCTTCACCATGCCGATCAATCCCGCCTTGGCCGCAGCGTAATTGGTCTGTCCGAAGTTGCCGGTGAGCCCTACGATCGATGAGGCGTTCAAGATCACGCCCGATTGCTGCGCGAGCATAGTACTTACTACCGCCTTGGTGCAGTTGAACACGCCTTTCAGATTGATTTCGATCACGCGATCGAACTGATCTTCCGTCATGTTTTTGAGCTGTGCGTCCGCCACGATTCCGGCATTGTTGACCAGGCAATCGACGCGGCCCCATTTGGCTACGGTCGCGGCCACCATCGCCTCCAGCGCCCGGATATCGCGAACGTCGGCGACATAAGGCATGGCTTCGCCGCGCGTTTCCTTGCACATGCGGACCGTTTCCTCGATCCACTCCGGATTCAGGTCGCACACGACGACTTTGGCGCCTTCGGTGGCGAATTTAACCGCGGTGGCCTGACCTATACCCCGGCCCGCGCCGGTAATAATCGCTACCTTGTCCAGAAGTCTCATCGTCTGCCTTTCTCATTGGGTTAGTGCCGCTGCGGCGCATAAACGACGCGATTCTAGTGCACTGCACAACGATTTCGCAATAGGCATGGCACTACGCGTCATCGATAACGGCGCGACGCGGGGCATGCTTAAGTGCGGGGGCAGGAATCAACTTGAATTCAAATGCTTGTTCTGAATTCCGGACGAAACATTCAAATCCAAAGGCATCCTATGAGTCCCGAAAGCTTTTGTTTTACAGGGGCATATCCGGCACGGCCCTGCTGCATTGCGACCGCCGCCACCAGACCGGCCCGCAGCGTACGTAAACGGCCGGCCTGACCGCCGCTAGCTTAGTCTGCGTTGGGAGAAAAAGGCGCTGAGCCGCGCACCGCATTCCGCGGCAAGTGCGCCACTAATCACCGTGGTGTGATGATTAAGTTTCGCTTCGGCAAAGAGATCGATCGCGCTGCCGCACGCGCCGGTTTTCGGATCTGTCGCACCGAAAACCAGCCGCGCAATTCTGGCATGCATGATCGCGCCCGCGCACATGACGCAAGGCTCCAGCGTTACATAAAGTTCGCAGTCGGCGAGGCGATAATTGCCGATCCGCGCAGCGGCATCGCGAAGTGCGACGATTTCCGCATGGGCGGAAGGATCGTGGCTGGAAATCGGCTGATTGTAGCCGCGGCCGATTATTGCGCCATCTTTGACCACCACGGCACCCACCGGAACTTCGCCGCAACTTTCCGCGGCGTCCGCGAGCACCAGCGCTTCCTGCATATAGAGTTCGTCCGACATTAACGGCGAGCCATTGCGAGCTCAGGCTGATACGCGCAATACACGCTGGTACAATTCCGGTTTGAATCCCACCGACAGTTGTCCGTTATGTTCCAGCACGGGCCGCTTGATCAGCGATGGTTGCGCCAGCATCAACTCAATGGCTTTTTCCGCAGTCAATGATCGTTTCGCGTCGTCGGGCAGTTTTCGGAACGTGGTGCCGGCCCGATTCAACAGCGTCTCCCATCCCAGTTCTTTGCACCACTGCTCTATCCGCTTACGTTCGACGCCGGCAATTTTGTAGTCGTGAAATTTATAGTCGATGCGATGCTCGGCGAGCCACGCGCGCGCCTTTTTCATGGTGTCGCAATTTTTGATGCCGTAGAGCGTAATGGTCAATGCGCTATTTCCAGAAAAAAATGAAATGATGCACTTGTTTCGGGCCGCATCCCCGCAAGCGGGGCCCCTGCCCAACCTGCACAAGCGCTATTCCCACTCGATAGTCGCCGGGGGCTTGCTCGAGATGTCGTACACGACGCGATTGATGCCGCGCACCTCGTTGATTATCCGGTTCGACACTTTCGACAGCAGGCTGTGCGGCAATTCCGC
>CAZEAX010000325.1:0-5817 GCA_964510405.1 uncultured Streptomyces sp.
AATTCACGCGGCGTGCCGTCGGAAACGGAATCTCCGCCGATGGCGTCACGACGGCACCAGCCAGTGGCGCAGCTTGCGGCAACTGAGGTTCTGCGGTCGCGAGCAGTTCCGCCGCGTCGAGTTTTACCAGGCGCGCATAGTTGCGGATGAAACCGCGCACGAATACCGGACTCGGCAACCGTTTGTGGTCGCCCGACTCCAGCGCTTCAACCTGCCATGGCGACAACTTCAGTTGTTGGGCGATTTCCACGATACTCAGGCCGCGACTCTCGCGTGCCGCGGCCAGCTGTTCGCCGGCTGACGGCAGCGCGGACAGAGCGGACTGCGCCGGAAGTTCGGCCGCGTTCATTCGTACAGGCCGGCCGCCAATGCGCGCGCCTCGCGCGAATCGGGAAAGTTTTTACGCAACTGGAAACCAAGGCTCGCCTCGGCATTGCGATCGCCGGTCGCCCGTTCGACCCGCAGCGACAGCCACAGATATTCGGCCGTCGGTTCGACGTCGCGCTGGATGCGCGATAGAAAAGACTTCGCCTCTGCGTAGCTCTTGCGCTTGTAGGCCATATCCGCCAGTTGCAGCAATGCCTGCGGCTGTCCTGGGCGGACTTTGAGCGCCTTCTGAAAGTAATCGTCTGCCGCCGTGATATCACCCATCTGGCGCGCGCAAACGCCGGCATTGACCCAGGATTTGTCGGGCGTCGGGTAGAGCGGGTTGCGCAATGCAACCAGAAAATATTTAATCGATTCCTGTTCGCGCTTGCGCTGGCACAGAAACCAGCCGAAATTGTTGTTGACGTCGGAATCCTGGGGGCTGATGCGCAATGCGCGCTGGAAATTCGCCTCTGCCGCCTTGTCGTCGCGCAGTTCCATGTAGACGAGACCCAATATGCTGTACGCCGGCGCGTAATTCGGATCCGCTTTGAGCGCCTCGCCGGCCTCCTGGAGCGAGACGCCGTAGTTGCCGAGCTCCATATAACCTGCTGCAAGTTCGGTGTGGATGCGCGCGCGGGACAATTCATCCGTATCGACGACGGTCTTGGGCGCGTAGCTCGTCGAGTCCGCGCCGGTGCTGACGCAGCCGTAAACCGCCAGCAACAAAACCGCCGCGATCAGTCGTTCGATCAATCTTGTCATCAAGCCCTCACGCCGTTGCGATTGCAGGCCGCCGGTCGCGGCGCCGCGTCTTGTCCTGCACCTGCCCTGCCAGTTGCCCGCACGCGGCATCGATGTCGTCGCCACGGGTCTTGCGCACCATAACCGTAAAATCCTTCTGCATCAAAACATCGCGAAAATTGGCCACCGCGACGGCGTCCGACCGCGCGTAACCCGACTGTGGAAAGGGATTGAACGGAATCAGGTTGAGCTTCGACGGAACCGATTTCAACAGTTTGGCGAGCTGGCGCGCATGCTCGGTACTGTCGTTGACGCCGGCGAGCATCACATATTCGAAAGTGATGAAATCGCGCGGCGCGCGGTCGAGGTAGCGCACGCAGGCGGCAAGCAACTCTTTCAGCGGATATTTCTTGTTGATCGGCACCAGTTCGCTGCGCAATTCGTCGGTCGGCGCGTGCAGCGAAACCGCCAGCGCCACGGGGCACGCGTCGCGCAGGCGGTCGATGGCGGGGACCAGCCCCGACGTACTGAGCGTAACGCGCCGGCGCGACAGGCCGTACGCGTCGTCGTCGAGCATCAACTGCAGCGCGGCGACGACATTGTCGAAATTGGCGAGCGGCTCGCCCATGCCCATCATCACGACATTGGTGATGGGACGCGGCGTATCCACCCCGCGCCCGAGCTGGCGATTGGCGAGCCACAATTGGCCGATGATCTCGGCGACCGTCAGGTTGCGGTTGAAACCCTGCCGCCCCGTCGAGCAGAACGTGCACGCCAGCGCGCAACCGGCCTGCGACGAAACGCACAGCGTGCCGCGATTGCGCTCGGGAATGAACACGGTTTCAATCGCATTGCCGGTACCCACGTCGAGCAGCCATTTGCGCGTGCCGTCAGCGGCAGTCGTGTCGCGCACGACTTCGGGCGCGCGAATCACCGCCAGCGTCTTCATTGCCTCGCGCGACGCCTTGGAAATGTCCGTCATCGCATCGAAATCATCGGCGCCGGCTTGATGTATCCAGCGCATCAACTGCCGTGCGCGAAACGGCTTCTCGCCTAATTCCGCACAAAACTGCGCGAACCCGGTGCGTTCAAATTCGAGCAGGTTGACCGTCATGGTCGCGGCACTAACGCGAATAGATATTGAGCGACGGGAAGAAGTAGGCGATCTCGACGCCGGCGGTTTCCGTGCCGTCGGACCCATGTACGGCGTTGGCGTCTATGCTTTGCGCGAAATCGGCGCGGATCGTGCCTTTCGCCGCCTTCTTGGGATCGGTGGCGCCCATCAGGTCGCGATTTTTCTGAATCGCGTTCTCGCCTTCCAGCACCTGCACGACCACCGGCCCGGAAATCATGAAATCAACCAGGTCCTTGAAAAACGGGCGCGCACGGTGCACCGCGTAAAAACCCTCGGCATCCTCGCGCGACAGCCGCAACATGCGCGCGGCGACGATCTTGAGACCGGCGCCTTCGAACCGCGCCATGATTTGACCGACTACGTTCTTCGCCACCGCATCCGGCTTGATAATTGAAAGTGTACGTTCTACTGCCATGCATCTTCCTTTGTGTCTGAATTTTAAGGCTAATTCGAGAGAATACCACGTTAAGGCCGGCTTATAAAGCCGTTCGACGCGATTTTAGGCGGCGATTTTCCCGCGCTCCGGCTCCCATTCTGGTGCCACGGCCGGTTCGCCGCGCCGCGCCTGGAACCCGGCGTCGATGCCGATACCCGGCACATAAACCAATGCATCGCCGCAAAACAGCAGCGGCACGCGGCCGCGCAGCCACGGGGCCAAACGAGCTTCCTGCAACAAGTTCTTCAAACTTCGCCGCGGCCGCGTGACGTCCGGACGCAGCCGTTCGCCCCCCTCGCGCACCCGCACGGTCACCGGCGCCGTTCCCAGTTTTTCCAGACTGATGCCCGAGCCGCGACATTTCTTCATGACCAGCGTGGCGCCGAGTTCCGGCACCCGCATACGGGCTTCACCTTGCCACTCGCGGCAAAAATCGGCTGCCGGGGGCGCCAACGCCTTGGCAACAACCCGCAGTTCGCCGCTGAAGCCGCGCAATTCATGCGTTCCAAGGTCGATCACGATGCGCGCGGCGCGCGGCTGCTGAGCCTGGCGCACGCACTCGATGAGCCTTGATTCGTTCGGCATCGTCACGCCGTGCGCCGCCAGAAAAAACCTGACCGCATTCCCGGCCCGCGCCGGCGTGATGGCGCGCAACATTGCGATGCTCAGGCCATGCAACCCGGCTGGCGTATCGATGCGCGCCAATTCGTCGAGCAATGCGGCGGCCTCGCCAAAATTCCTGCTCGAGCGCGCGAGCGTCTTGCGATAGGCGGGATAACGCTCTGCGACGACGGGCAGCAACCGGTGGCGCAGAAAATTGCGGTCAAACCGGATGTCCGCATTGCTGTCGTCCTCGACCCACTTAAGCTGGCGGCTGCGTGCGTAGACTTCGATTTCGCTGCGCGGAATATCGAGCAGCGGACGCAATATCGCTGGATTGCGGCCTGCGCCCGATTCGGAGGCATTATTTTTTTCGCGTCCTGATTCTTGATGCCCCGCCCGCAGTTCCGGCATCGCGCTCAGGCCTTTGACGCCCGCACCGCGCAATAGCTGCAGCAACATCGTTTCCGCCTGGTCATCGAGATTGTGCGCGAGCACGATGAAGTCCGCGGGCAGCGCGGCAAAAGCCGCGTAGCGCGCCTTGCGCGCCGCGGCCTCGAGGCTCGCCTCGCGCGGCACTGTCACCTTGACGACCGTCAACGGGATGTCCAGTCGCCGGCAATACTCGCGGCAAAACCGTGCCCACTTGGCGGCGGCCGGGTTGATTTGATGGTTGACATGCAGCGCGACAAGCTCGTACCCGATTTTCGTCGCCGCGCGGCGCAGCACGTCGAGCATGACCACCGAATCGATGCCGCCGCTCAAGCCCGCCACCAGACGGTCGCCGCGACGGACGTGCCGGCCGAGTACCGCGGAAACGCGCGCGAGCAGCGTGTTACTTGGCGGCGACTTCCTTGTACTTGCCATAGCCCATCAGCCTTTCGAACCGCGCGTGAAGAAGTTCGTCGACCGACTGATTCTGCACCTGGCGCCACGTGTCCTGCAGCGCCTTCTTGAGGGTCTGCATCATGGCATCGTAGTCCCGATGCGCCCCGCCCAACGGCTCGGTGATGATCTTGTCGATGAGGCCCAGCGTTTTCAGGCGCGTGGCCGTGATGCCGAGGGTTTCCGCGGCTTCTGCGGCGTAATCGGCGCTTTTCCACAGGATTGAAGCGCATCCCTCCGGCGAAATGACGGAGTATGTCGCGTACTGCAGCATCAGCAACGTGTCCCCGACCGCGATCGCCAGTGCGCCGCCCGAGCCGCCCTCGCCTATCACCGTGCAGATGATGGGCACACGCAGTTCGGCCATCACGTAGAGATTGCGCCCGATGGCTTCCGACTGCCCGCGTTCCTCGGCGCCGACCCCCGGATAAGCGCCAGGTGTGTCGATGAATGTAAATACAGGCACTCCGAATTTTTCGGCGAGCTTCATCAGGCGCAGCGCCTTGCGATAACCCTCGGGCTTGGGCATACCGAAATTGCGGTAGATCTTGTCCTTGGTGTCGCGCCCTTTCTGGTGCCCGATCACCATCACCGACTGGTCGTTGAAGCGCGCCAGCCCGCCGACGATCGCTGCGTCGTCGGCAAACGCGCGATCGCCGTGCAGTTCTTCGAAGTCGGTAAAAATGCCCTGCATGTAATCGAGCGCGTAGGGCCGCTGCGGATGGCGCGCGACCTGGGATATCTGCCACGCCGACAACTTCGCGTAGATTTCCCTGGTCAACTGCTGGCTTTTCTTCTGCAGGCGCGAAATTTCCTCGGAGATGTCGAGGGCAGAGTCGTCCTGGACAAACCGCAGTTCGTCGATTTTCGCTTCGAGCTCGGCGATCGGCTGCTCGAATTCAAGAAAAGTGGTCTTCATGCGATTATGAAAAGATGGCGCGCGCCGCATGATACCGCAGATCGCACCGCCATCGTCATCCCGCTCGCGCCCGCCCGCCGCGCCGCGATCTCAAAACAAATGCACCGACAACGGCGCAAAGAATGCAATCCCGCAAAAAATCATCCCGATCACGCCGAGACCGACGCTTATCCATGCGAGCGCCATCGTACTGGTAATGATGGCCGCCGACGCGAGCACGATCGCAATCTGCAGCGCCCCCGAAGCGGTCTCGAAATGATGGTATGCGGCGAGCGAACGATCGCGCACCTTCTCCGCGTCCTTGGCGCGCGCCGCGAGTTCCTTGCGGCCTTCCTGCGTCTCCGGCTCGCTATCGTACCGTTCCGCGGTCTTGCGCCAGGCGGCTACGCGCTGCGCGATCGCCTCCTTTGACTTCGGCAGCCCCATTTGATTGAGTTCAAGCTCGGCGGCCTCGGCCGCGGTGCGCACCACCGTCATGCGGATGGTTTTGGCCTGAAAAAAAGACCACAAATTCGACGCTTCGATGTTCTTGTCGATAGCCGTGGTCTGCGCGCCCTTGCCCAGCGTCTCGGTAACCGAGAGTACCAATGCGAGGATCGAAATCAGCAGCGCAATCCGTTTGTTTTCCGGCCCGTCGTGTCCGGCATCGTGTCCATGCCCTGCTCCCGACATAATCTCCCCCTAAACGCTAATGACTAATACCCGCCCATGTCGAAGCCGCGCGGGTCGCTC
>CAZEAX010000326.1:0-5780 GCA_964510405.1 uncultured Streptomyces sp.
GGTGATCCGCGTTGCCGGCGTGAAAGCCGAATGACCGGCGCGGCGGCGCGCTGTGGTATGGTTTAGCCGAAGGAGATTTTTCCATGCTGGAAGTGCGACGTGCATCGCCGAAAATCGGCGCGGAAATCGCGGGTATCGACGTGCGCAATCTCGACGACGCCGCGTTCCGCGCGGTTTATCAGGCTTTCCTCGACCACATCGTGATCGTCGTGCGCGGCCAGCAGCTCAGCGAGCAGGAATTTCTCGATTTCAGCGCGCGCTTCGGCGAGCTCAAGGTGCACATCACGAAGAAAGCGCAGCATCCGCGCTACCCGCACATTCTGCTGATGGACAACCGCATGCTCGATACGCGCAGCGGCGTGGAAGAAAAATCCGCGGTGCCGCTGCTGGTGAAAATCGGCAACGTGTGGCACACCGACACGAGCTACGACTACGTGACGGCCAAGGCAACCGGCATGTACTCGGTGAACGTGCCGAGCACCGGCGGCGATACGCTGTTCGCGAATTCGTACGCCGCGTACGACGCGCTGCCTTCCGCGCTCAAACAAAAAC
This sequence comes from uncultured Streptomyces sp., assembly GCA_964510405.1. Taxonomy (GTDB): domain Bacteria; phylum Pseudomonadota; class Gammaproteobacteria; order Burkholderiales; family SG8-41; genus PALSA-1004. Next base: position 553 of record CAZEAX010000326.1, read on the forward strand.
TCGCGGGCCTGTCGGCGACCTACGTCTACGGCGGTCGCTTGAAGCGCCAGCAGGAGCGGATGGAAGATGCCGAGCGCGGACGTCCCGCCGCCGTGCATCCGCTCGTGCAGGTGCATCCCGAGACCGGCCGCAAGTCGCTCTACTTCAACGACGGGCAGATCATCAGCATCCTCGGCGTCGACCAGGCGGAGAGCGACGCGCTGATCGCGGAGCTCGCGCGCCTCACCGGCAGCATGGATGGCGATTACCGCCACAAGTGGCAGGCGGGCGACGTCGTGGTATGGGACAACCGCTGCTCGATCCACTGCGCGACCGGCGACTATCCGGCCAACGAGCGCCGCACGAACTGGCGCACGACGATCATGGAGCCTGGCTGGCAGCGGCAGAAGCCGCGCATGGCGGCCGCAAACTAAAACTCGTACTCGACCTGGGTCTCAGCATGCCGAAATAGAGGACGAGGCCCAGCGCGGCGCCACGCGCGGACATCCAGAAGTTGTGCCAGCCAGGCAAAACGACACATCACAAGCTCCGGTAGACAGGACTATTAATGATGATCGTTCTTATTCGTGTATTTGACTGGAATTGGTACAACCGGTCTCACAAGCCATGTAAGCAGGCGCTTACGTGTTATTTTCTATTTTATTATCAACGGCCGAGCTTTCCGATGCCGGCGTTTTTCGATCGGACCGCCGGCCACCGGCCGGACCGGTTTTGGCTGGCGAAACCAGCAATTCCTCGCGGAGCAACCTCAGCAATAACGGGTTTGCGCCGGTCAACCCCAGTTCGTGCGGCTTCAGGTATTTCCAGCCCATTTCGACCAGCACCTGGCAGACGGCCGCGCTGCGGCTGATGCCCGCTTCGCAATGCACGTAAATGCTGCGGTCCAGGTGAGTGCGGATAAAAGTCGCAATCTGCCGCGCATGATTGCGCTGCGGCGGCACGTATCCCGCACCGCGATGTTCCTGCAGATCGTGCGGCAGGTCGCTGAATTGCAGACGCAGCACATCAGCCCATGCCGCCGGCTGAATATTGGCCGGCCCGGTATTCACGTCGGTGATCGAGACCAGCGCGGCGCGCGCCTGGCTGCCGATGCCCTCAGCCTGGCGCCGGTTCATGTGTGTGCAGTATCGCGTGGGCATGTCCGTTCCGTTATTCTTCTAATGGCGATGGGTCGTGCGCCCGGCGAGGCGTCGCACGCTGAAAATCATCCGCTGAGAAATATCCTAAACGAATAATTCGGGCGGCAACTGCACACGTAGAATTATTTTTTTAAAATCTAACAAAACGATAGATTTTTCCCGGACGGACCGCCGGCAGTGTTGCAAATAGCGCAACAAACCGCCAGCGCAGGCCCGGCAATGCGGGTCGGATCAACGCGCGGCGAAAAATGTGCAAAAAAAGTCCCGAATAAAATTCGGGACTAAGAAGAAACGCACTCTCGGAGGGAGCCAAGGTGCGCAGTTAATATCTCACCCTGTCGCCGGTTTGCGTTTGATATAGGTCAACCACCCGCCGAATTGTGGATAAAGTAAACTTCCCCGGGCATCTCCGCGGCACTCGAAATGATCTACAACAAGACTGAGCCCCCATGGCGCAAGATGAACACAAGTTCCGGTTCCTGCTGATCCAGGCGTTCCACCTGTCGGGCAACACGAAATACCAGTTGCGGCCGATGCAGGGTGCGAAGGAATCCCAGCTGATGAATTACCCCGATTTCGCGCACCTGCTCGACGACGTCGCGTGGGAAGTTCATCCCGGCGCGACGGACCCGCACGGCAACTGGCCGGTGGAAACGCGCGAGGAATTCGCGATCGTCGGCGTGAGCCGGCTGCCGATCGTCAAGACTGCATGCGAAAGCGGCAAGTACAACGCCATCGTGCTGCTGGGCGGCGGCGATCCGGGCTTTCCGGAAGCGCGCGAAATCGGCCGCCGCTACGGCGTTCCGGTCACCGCGTGTTTCAGCGCGCAACTGCACATTGCGGCGATGCTCGGCAACCGGTTCAGCGTGATCGATATTTCCGAAGCGCACAACATGCATTTGTGCGATCTCGTCGTGCGCTACCGGTTCCAGGACAAATGCGCGTCGGTGCGCAACGTCAATTTCCCGCTGCCGCGTCCGCCGGATTTCAGGGAGCGGCCGATCCAGGACGAAAAACAGAAAGTCGAGCGCGGCGAAGTTTCCGCGATGCTGGAGACGGCCATCGCGGAATCCGTCGCGGCGATCGAGGAGGACGGCGCGGAAGTCATCGTGCTCGGCTGCTCGGGCGCCTTCTGGATGCAACCGCATTTGCAGAAGCGGCTCTCTGCAATGGGCTGGGAAATCCCGGTGCTCGAAGGCTATCGCTGCGCGATCGAGCAGGCGAAAACGCTGGTCAATCTCGGCGTATCCGCCAGCGGCCTGATGCTGCCGGGCGACAAACCGAAAAAATGGCGGCGCAAAAAACTCGTTTGAATTCCCACCGGGAGGCATCGTGCACAGTGCAGCACGCGGGACGATAACGGCGATTGGAGCGTTGTTGGCGGGCGGTCTGGCGGGCGAACTCAACGCCCAAAGTTATCCTGCCAGGCTCGTCCGCGTGATCGTGCCGCGCGCGCCGGGCGGCGGCTCTGACATCATCGGGCGGCTCGTGTCGCCGGGCATGCAGAAAAAACTCGGCCAGACGTTTCTGATCGAAAACCATCCCGACGCGTCGGCCGTCGTTGGCGCCGAACTCACCGCGCACGCGCCGCCCGACGGCTACACGGTCTTTCTTGCGGACAACGCGTTCTATCAAAATCCCGCAATCATCAAAAAGCTTCCCTACGACACGCTCAAGGATTTCAGCGGGGTCACCATGCTCGCGCAGTCGCCGGTGATCCTGGTCGTCGGCACGTCGGTTGCGGCGAAAGACGTGAAGACCCTCATCCAGTATGCGAAAGCGAACCCGGGAACACTCAGCTACGCGTCGGGCGGCATCGGCGCGTCGACGCATCTCGCCGGTGTGCTCTTCAACCGCGCGGCCGGCGTCGACATCATTCACGTGCCGTTCAAGTCCTCGGGACAGGCGCTCGAAAGCCTGCTCGGCAATCATGTGACGATGCAATTCGGCGGCATCAGTTCGGCGCGCGCTCAAATCGATGCCGGCAAAATTCGCGCGATTGCGGTCACCGGCAGGAAACGCGATCCTTCGGTGCCCGCGGTGCCGACCTTCGAAGAGTCCGGGCTCGCGGGCGTCGATATTACGAGCATCTGGGGCATCCATGCGCCGGCCGGCACGCCGCTCGCCGTGCGTCGCATGTTGCGCGACGCGTTCGTCGAAGTGATGCGCACGCCCGAAGGCAACGCGAAGCTCGTCGAAGCGGGCTACGACGTCATCGGCAGCACGCCGGAAGAACATGACGCCGAAACGCGGCGGCTCGTCGCATTCTGGATCGAAATCGCGGCCAGGGTGAAGGTCGGCGCCGATTGATTTTGCCGCCTCGCGGCCATCAATCGACTTTGATCCCTGCCTTGGCGACGATCTTGCGCACGACTTCGATTTCGTTCGCGATGAAATAGCCGAACTCTTCCGGGGTGCTCGGCGACGCGACGATGCCGTCTTTCAATAAACGCTCGGACACTTCCCTGCCGCGCAGAATTTTCCCGTATTCGAGGTTGAGGCGGTCGACGATCGCGCGCGGGACGCCGCGCGGCGCGACGATGCCCTGCCAGTCGAACGTGTCGTAGCCCGGCACGCCGGACTCGATCACGGTGGGCAGTTCGGGCGCCGCCGGATTGCGCTGCGCGCTCGTCACCGCGAGCGCGCGCAGCCGGCCGGCGCGCACGTATTGCAACACGGACGACATGCTGCCGAACACCAGCTGCGTCTGGCCCGCAATCGTGTCCGTCACACCGGGGCCCGTGCCTTTGTACGGAATATGGACCATCTTCGTCCCGGTCATCGACGTGAACATCTCGGTGACGAGATGCACGTTGGCGCCCGTTCCGCTCGACGCGTAGTTGATCGTATTGGGGTGCGCCCTGGCGAGCGCGATCAGCTCCTTGATGTTTTTCACCGGCAGCGACGGATGCACGGCGACGATGTAAGGCCCGCGCGAGAACTGGATGACCGGCTGCATGTCCTTGATCGGATCGTACGGCAGCTTGTAGAGGCTCGGCAGGATCGAATACGTGGTCGACACCACGGTGAGCGTGTAGCCGTCCGGCGCGGCCTTGAGCCCATAGTCGTAGCCGATGATGCCCGCGGCGCCGACGCGGTTCTCGACAACAACCGTCTGCCCGATCAGTTCCGTCAGATGTTGTCCCGTAAGCCGGCCCATGAAATCCGCGCCGCCGCCCGGCGCGAACGGCGCGATCACGCGAATCGCTTTGACCGGATACTGCTGCGCGCAAGCGGCGGACGCCGCGACCGCAAGAGCGCATGCGGCAATAACGCGCGCACTTGAGCGCGATGCGCCGTCATGATGCTGCATTGTGGAGTTACGCACCGTGAATGCGCGCAGCGCGGCATTTAGCATAGGAGACGAGCGGTTAATGAAATTACCTGCACATCAAAAGCACGGAGCGTGCCATTGCCCCCGCATCAGTCGGCGTAGAGCCACGGCCGCTGATTTTTGTAGCCCGTTTCGAACGCGGCGAATTCTCCGTCGTACTGCGCGGTGCGCGAAATGTCGTCGAGACCTTCCAGCAGGCATTTCTTGCGCACGGGATGAACGTCGAAGCGATGGACCTTCCCTCCCGGATCGGTGACCGTCTGCGCTGCGAGGTCCACGCTCACCGTCGCGCCCGGATTTTCGCGCAACTGCCGGCGGATCGCGGCGCACTCGGCGTCCGGCAACACCACCGTCAGCAAACCGTTCTTCGCGCAGTTGCTCGAATGAATGTCGGCGAAGCTCGGCGCGATCACGCAGCGGATGCCGAATTCGTACAGCGCGTAGACCGCGCTCTCGCGCGAGGAACCGCCGCCCCAGTTGCGGTCCGCGACGATGATCTGCGCGCGCTTGAACGGTTCGACGTTGAGCAAGTGCTCCTTCTCCGAGCCGTCGGCGTTGAAACGGCGGTCGTGAAACAGCACCTCGCGATACTTCGGTCCGCGCGGGACCTTGTTGAAGCGCGTCGGGCACAGCTGGTTGGTGTCGATGTTCGCTTCGTCGATCGGCGCCGCGATTCCCGTCAGTTGGGTAAATGGCTGCATGATTTTGCTCCTCGCCTTATTTCAACAATTCGCGCACATCGGTCAGGCGGCCCA
>CAZEAX010000327.1:0-5726 GCA_964510405.1 uncultured Streptomyces sp.
CCCGTTTGCGACGGTGCTCAATGGAAAACGCGTCGCGAAGGCTTGAGATGTAGGTGACGAGATGAAGGTGACGAGGTAAGGGTGAAGCGGCAATGGGGAATGGGGAATGGGCAATGGGTGAATCTAAGCTTTACCCATCACTCATTACTCATCTCTCATCACTGCTATTCAAGCCGCGCAAAAGAAAGTGACCAGCCCCGGGTCTGCCACCCGGTGAATTAGCATAGGCCGTGGGTGCTGCCGAGATATAAGCGCGGTCGCGTACCGTTGACACCCCCATTCGACGCGACGACAATCAAACGTCATTCGAACATGAACGCAACGGAGACCGCAAAATGAAAAGCGCATTTGCGCTGTTGATCGCGACGCTCGCGTTCGCGACGCTGCCCGCCGCGGCGGCGGAACTGAAGATAGGCGCCGCCGACAACGTGCAGACCGTGCTGTCCGCGCAGAAGGGCGCGCGCGTCACGGTGCGCACGCACTCGGGCCAGGACATCACCGGCGTGGTGCGCGACGTCAATGCGAACGTCGTTCAGATCGGCGCGGTCAGCGGCAAGGAATTCTTCGATGCCGTCGTGCCGCTGAGCGCCGTCGATGCCGTTTACGTCAGAGTGAAAGAGTGATCAGCAAGGGGTGAATCGAAAGCCCGATGTATCCCGCTTTCAGCCGAACGTGGATGTCGCCCACGTCATGCCTGCCAGCGCAGAAACTCCGACTTCGATCATGGCCAGCGTGGCGTCGTGATACGTGGGCATGATGGGTTGGTTTTTTTTGCGGTCGGTTTCCAGCTTCTTCTGCGCCGTGATGTCTGCGAACAGGTTCACCGCCCCGATGGTCCGGCCTTCAGCGTTGCGCAAAGGATGGGCGTACGCCATGCCAAAACGGCGGCTTTGGTCCGGCCGTTCGATCTGAATTTCCCGGCCGTTGTATTCCCTGCCTTCCCGCAATGCGAGCGCCATCCAGCACTCGTCGTGGCGTATCGGGGTGCCGTCGCCCGAATACAATTTGAACGAACCGCAATAGCGGTCGGCGGGGTTCCGCAGCTTCGGCGCACGGCCCCAGACCGCTTCAGCGAGAGAATTGAAATACGTGATCAGGCCCGCACTGTCGCAGATGCAAGCGCCTGCCGGAATGGCATTCAGAATGCCCTGCCAACTTGCCGTGACGGAAGGCGGGCCGGACCGTGTCCGGGAACTGAACTCATGGATTGGCATCTTGTTCCTCCCTAATAGCGCAGTTAACCTGGCTTCTCCGTTCATCGATTTTTCGCATTTTGCCGTTTTCCCCGAAATTCTATCTGTACGCAATCGTACATATAGCGCCAAAAGTATCAGACGACCGGTTCCTTCTTTGATGGTAGATGGAGACGGCGCAGAGCCCGATTGAGCCCGGGCGGATGCTCCTGTGCTGCCCCCTGGAGAAAACTAGTCCAACAATCCGGCCGCCCGCAAAACCTCGCCCATCGTATGCGCTTGCGGAAAGTAGTAGGTGGCGGCGCCGGCGAAGACCATCGTGAACGCGAAAACGATGGTGAACGGAATCCACGTGTCCTTGATCACGCATTCCATCCAGTTGGAGGTGGTTTTGCGCGCATGTTTCAACAGCCCGCCGGCGAGCAGGAACTGGAACGCCGCTTCGCTCAGCAGATGGGGCCCTATGTATACGACATAGATGATCGTCGCGATGAACGTGATCGCGAGGGCGATAAGACAAATCAGGATCACGATTGCAGCCGCGCTGTCGCCATCGCCGACATCGACGTCGACATCGATACCGCCGCCGCCACCGCCACCGCCGGACAATGACGACGATTCGCTCCAGCTCCCGCCCGCGCCGCCTCCGCCGGACGCGCCGCCGCCTCCCTGCGGCGCAGATATGCCGCCGCCGGTGCCGCCGCTTACGTTAAACGAAGGCAGATCACCAACCGAATTGGGAACGTCGTTGACGAGATTGTTGCGGCCGGGTTCGGCCCCGAGCACGCACCAGAGCCACAGCCGTACGCCGGCAAGAAACGCCGTATAACCGACGATCAGGGCCGCGCCGTAGCGCACGACCAGCGAATCGACGCCGGCATTGTGCATCTGCCAGGTGACGAGAAGTCCGCAGCACCACGAGAACGCAATGATCAGGCTGACGTGCAGGCGCAGCGAAAGACCCCGGGAGAATGAGGTGACGAACCCTTTTTTTCTCATTTCGGATAAATCGCGAAGATTGACCAGCGCCATGGTCGAAAAGCTTCCGCCATCCCCGCGGTGTCGTCAAGCGCCGTATGGTGTTCGAACGGGGTCGGCCCCGTTTACGCCCGGCGGCGCAAATAAGTGGCACATTCCGCCGTCATAACCGCGTAGGATGCGGCAGGGGATGTTCCGGCAGTCCTGCATCGCTCGCGGCTAAAGCCTGCCCGCGGCACCGTTTTTGGTTCCCCGCGACTTGAAAGGCGATGATCATGAACAGTTTCAGCGTGTACGTAATTCGCGAAGGGTGCGAACACGATTACCGAAACTTCCGGGATCGCGGGGTAAAAGTGAATTCCGATCGGGAAATACTGACGCCGGTACTGGTCGGTTTCACGGAAGTCGTTATTGCGAATACCCTGATCGAGGCTTTCGCATCCGTCCGGGAAAAGTTTCCCAATCTGATCGTGGCTGAAGATCATTCAGGCATGGAACCGGCCGTGTAAAAACTCCGGCGAGCCCGCTGCGATGTGCACGGTCAACCCGGCGCCGCAGGTCGGGATGCCCGACCGTTATCGTGCCCTTAGCCATTCTTCGGCATGCCGCACTTTGTCGGGTTCCCCGGAATCCTATCTGTACGGAAGCGCAAATATGGCGTCGGAAGTATAGTGCGACTGCAGAAAACACGGTCAGGGTAAGCTGCGCAGCGGTAAGGGGCCTTGCGTCTCGCACGCTCACTCCGCTTTTACGCCGGCGATCTTCATGATGCCGGCGAACTTCACGATCTCGCGCTCGAAGAACGCCGCCGCTTCCGCCGGCGAGCTGCCGACCGGGTCGATGCCCTCGCGGACCATGAACGCCTTGCCATCCGGATGCTGGAGGCTCTTTACGACTTCCGCATTCAGGCGCGCGACGATAGCGGCGGGCGTTCCCGCCGGCGCCAGCAGCAGAAACCATTGATCCACGTCGATCCCCGGATAGATCGAATCCAGCGTCGGCAGCTCGGGCATCGCCGACGAACGGCGCACGGTCGACACCGCGAGCGCGCGCAGTTTGCCGGCGCGCAGCAGCGGCGCCACGCTGTTCACGCCGGGGAAGGCGACTTCGACTTCGCCGCCAAGCAACGCATTCATCGCCGGCGCCGCACCCTTGTACGGGATGTGCGTGAGCGCCGCACCCGACAGGTGCGCGAACATGATGCCCGCGAGGTGGCCCGACGTGCCGGAGCCGTTCGATGCGAAGTTGAGCCCGCCGCGTGTTCGTTTCGACAGCGCGACCACTTCCTGCGGCGTGCGCGCGGGCACGGAGGGATGAACGCACAGCACGCTCGAAGTGGAGCCCAGCTGGGTAATCGGCAGCAAATCCTTGCGCGCGTCGATGGCCTGTTTGGGATAAAGCGTGGTGTTGATCGCGATTGCGGTGGTCGTGAACATCAACGTGAGACCGTCGGGCGGGCTCTTCGCCACGATCTCGGCGCCGATCGTGCCGCCGGCGCCCGCGCGATTGTCCACGATCACCGATTGCCCGAACGCTTCCGTCAGGCGTTGCGCCGTGAGGCGCGCGAACACGTCGGTACCGCCGCCCGGCGCGAACGGCACGACGATGCGGATCGCGCGGGCCGGAAATTCCTGGGCGTGCGCGAGGCCGCCGGTCAAGGCTGTCAGCGCAAGCAGCAAATGGATGTACGTGTTGCAGATCTTCCGTGCCGGCATCGGAACCTCCTGAGAGTGCGGTTGGCACTGTCGCGCGCGCTTCTTCGGGCGCGTCGCAGCCGTATGGATGGTACACAATTCGGCGAGGCTCCGCCTTTAATGCGCGTATCGAATTCCGGCCGGCGATGCGCCGCTGCGGGTTATGATCCGGCGGCAGCCATTTCTGCTTACCCACCGGAGAAAAACCATGGCCTTATCCATGTACCAGGCGTCCGTTCCCGTCTACATCAAAATGCTGAACGGCCTGGCCGACTGCCTGAAAAAAGCCGCCGCGCATTACGCGGAACACAAGTACGACGAAGCGAGCCTGATCAACTTCCGGCTGTATCCGGACATGTTCACCTTTGCCAAGCAGGTGCAGGAGGCGACCAACCACGCCCGCAACGTCGTTCGGTTGGCCGGGCAGGAGCCGCCGAAGGTCGAGGAGAACGAAAAGAGTCTCGCCGAGCTCATCGCGCGCGTCGAGCAGACGGTGGTGTTCATGAGCACCCTCAAGCCGGCGGAGATCGACGGCTCGGAAGAGAAGACGATCACGCTCACGCGCCGCGACGTTTCAGTCAACTACACCGGCTATCAGTTTCTACTGCAACGATCGATCCCGAACTTCTGTTTTCATTGCACGACGGCATACGACATCCTGCGGCATAACGGCGTAGCGGTCGGCAAGCGCGATTATCTGGGGCCGGGCTGAGTTTTTTTGGCGGTGCGGACCGGGAGAAAAATCACGCTGCCGCAAAAATCTCCGCGAGTTCCTTCCGATTCTTCGTCTTGGCAAGTGCAACCATCAGCAGGATGCGGGCCTTGATGCCGGTCAGGTAGCCGCCTGAAATCGCGCCGTGCTCCATCACGCTTTTCAGCGATCCGACGTAACCTTTCGATATGTGCGGCTGGCCGCCGAGGTGCCGTGACGTGATGACGACGGGGATGCCGGCATCCAGCGCGTCGCAGATCGCTTTATAGAACGGAACGTTCATGTTGCCGCCGCCGACGCCATCGACGACGATGCCGTCCGCTTTGCCCGCGATGCACGCGCGCAGCAGCAGGTCGTTCGAGCCCTGCGTCATGACGACGTACTGGACGTTGTCCTTCACGTGGTCGACCGCGAAATGCAGCCGCCGCTCAGGCCGGGTGAAATAAATAACGCAATCTTCGTTGACTTCGCCTATCTTGCCGCCGTCGCGCGAGGAGAATGCGTTAAGGCGGTAGGTATGAGATTTGATCGCATCGCGCGCCGCATGGATCTCGCCGCCGAGCGCGACCATCACTCCGCGGCCTGCCGAGGCCGGATCGGCCGCGACCTTGACGGCATTGAGGATATTGCGCGGGCCGTCGGCATCTTTCACATCGAAATTCCGCTGCGCGCCGGTCACCACGACCGGCTTCGACGAATCGACGAGCAGATCCATCATGTAGGCCGTTTCCTCGAGCGTCGCGGTGCCGTGCGTGATGACCGCGCCCGATACCGCGGGGTCGGCGAGCACTTTCACGAGCCGGTCGCGCAGGCCGAACACCGTTGCCGTATCGATGCCGGCGCTGTTGATCCGCGAGTGCTCGACCGCGCGGATCTCCGCGACGTCGGTCAGCGCGGGAATTGCCGCGATCATTTCTTCGGCGCTCGCCGCGGCGACGTGGCCGCCGAGCTTGGCGTCGTACTTCGAGGCGATAGTGCCGCCGGTGCCGAGCACCCACACGACGGGTTTAGACATGAGTGTTTCCTTTCGTTTTAGAACTCATTCAAAAAATACAACGTCAATCGGCCGCAGATAAACGCAGCTACACGCGGATAATACAATTCAAAAGCGATAAAAAACGCCAGCCACGAATAACTCTAATAAAACTG
>CAZEAX010000328.1:0-5717 GCA_964510405.1 uncultured Streptomyces sp.
GCGTATGCGGTCAAGGAGTTGTTTCCGGATGCGCAGGTGACGATAGGGCCGGTGATCGAGAACGGCTTTTACTACGATTTTTCCTACAAGCGGCCGTTTACGCCCGACGACCTCGTGGCAATCGAGAAACGCATGGCCGAGCTGGCGAAACGCGATTTGCGCGTTTCGCGTGAAGTTTGGTCGCGCGACAAGGCGGTCGAATTTTTCAAATCCATCGGCGAGCATTACAAAGCCGAGATCATCGCGTCGATTCCACAGGGCGAAGACGTATCGTTGTATCGCGAAGGTGATTTCATCGACCTGTGCCGCGGGCCGCACGTACCGTCGACCGGCAAACTCAAGGTCTTCAAGCTGATGAAGCTCGCCGGCGCGTACTGGCGCGGCGATTCCAAAAACGAAATGCTGCAGCGGATTTACGGCACGGCGTGGGCGAAGAAAGAGGAGCAGGACGCCTACCTGCACATGCTGGAAGAAGCCGAGAAGCGCGACCATCGGCGGCTGGCCAAGCAGCTCGATCTGTTTCACATGCAGGACGAGGCGCCGGGACTCGTGTTCTGGCATCCGCATGGATGGACCGTCTGGCAGCAGGTCGAGCAGTACATGCGCCGCATCTATCAGGATAACGGCTACCGGGAAGTGAAGTGCCCGCAGATACTCGATCGCACTCTGTGGGAAAAATCCGGACACTGGGAAAACTACAAGGAAAACATGTTCACGACGGCGAGCGAGAATCGCGATTATGCGATCAAGCCGATGAACTGTCCCGGTCACGTGCAGATTTTCAACAGCGGCCTGCGCAGCTACCGCGATCTGCCGCTGCGCTACGGCGAATTCGGCGCCTGCCACCGCAACGAGCCGTCGGGCGCGCTGCACGGCATCATGCGCGTGCGCGGATTCACGCAGGACGACGGCCACATCTTCTGCACCGAAGCGCAAATCGAAGCCGAAGTCGCGAATTTCATCGACCTGTTGATCAATGTTTACCGCGATTTCGGTTTCAATGAAATCATCTACAAGTTGTCGACCCGTCCGCCCAAGCGTGTCGGATCCGACGAGACTTGGGATGTCGCGGAAAAAGCGCTGGCCGATGCGCTGAACAAGAAAGGGGTGCCATGGGAAACCTTGCCCGGCGAAGGCGCGTTCTATGGTCCGAAAATCGAATTTTCGCTGAAAGACTCGATCGGGCGCGTGTGGCAGTGCGGGACCATCCAGGTGGATTTTTCGATGCCGGGCCGGCTGGGCGCGGAATACGTGGCGGAGGACAACGCGCGCCACGTGCCGGTCATGCTGCACCGGGCGATCGTCGGATCGATGGAGCGGTTTCTTGGAATTCTGCTCGAAAACTTCGCCGGGGCCTTGCCGGTATGGCTCGCGCCGGTCCAGGTCGTGGTGATGAATATCACCACCAACCAGGCGGCTTATGCTGAAAAGGTCGTGGCCGAATTGAAGCAGGCTGGATTGCGGGCCGAATCCGACTTGAGAAATGAGAAAATAACCTATAAAATTCGGGAACATAGTCTGCAAAAGTTGCCTTATCAGGTCATCTTGGGTGACAAGGAGATGGCGGCGCAGACAGTTGCCGTGCGAACCCGCAAAGGCGAAGACCTCGGCCAGATGCCGATCAAGGACTTCGTTAAGCGCCTGCAGGACGAGGCGCAACAGCTCGGGCGCGCGGCATAACTTTTTGATATAGCGGGGTTTTCATATAGCTCAGGAAAAAGAGCCGCGCATTAACGGCGAAATAAATGCTCCCGAAGTCCGGTTGATCGGACCGAACGGGGAACAGGTTGGCATCGTCACGATTGCGGCCGCCAATGCGCAGGCGGAAGCGGCAGAACTGGATCTGGTAGAAATCGCCCCGACGGCTGTTCCGCCGGTTTGCCGTGTCATGGACTACGGCAAGTTCAAATACCGCGAAAGCAAGCGGCGGCACGAGGCGAAACTCAAGCAGAAGCAGATCATCGTCAAGGAAGTGAAGTTTCGTCCGAGCACGGACGAAGGCGATTACAAGATCAAACTGCGCAATCTGACGCGGTTCCTCGACGAAGGGGACAAATGCAAGGTGACTTTGCGGTTTCGCGGCCGCGAGATGGCGCATCAGGAATTCGGCATCCGGCTCATCGAGCGGGTGAAAAACGATCTGCAGGAGCACAGCATCGTCGAACAGTTTCCGAAAATGGAAGGCCGGCAGATGGTGATGGTGTTGTCGCCGAAGAAGATCGCGGTACCGGCGCCGAAGAAAGAAGCGGCGAAGCCGGCGACCACGGGACCGAAGAAGGAAGCGGTGAAGGAAGCAGCAAAGCTGGCGCCCGTAGTCGAGGTGCAGGCGGCGGCCGAAGCTGAAAAGAAGTAGGTGCAATCAGAAGTAGTTGTCCGGGTTCCAGAAGTCTTTCCAATGGAAAGCACCCGGCGCTATGTCAGAAAAAGGAGCAGTCATGCCTAAAATGAAGACCAAAAGCGGCGCCAAGAAGCGCTTCAAAGTCGCTTCCAGCGGTCGCATCAAACGCGGCAGCGCGTTTTTGCGCCACATCCTGACCAAGAAGACCACCAAGCGCAAGCGTCAGTTGCGTGGCGGTACCGGCGTGCACGAGAGCGATCAGCATTCCGTGCATAAAATGCTTCCCTACGCGTAAGGAGATGAGCCATGCCTAGAGTCAAACGTGGCGTCACCGCACGCGCCAGCCATAAAAAAGTTATCGCGCGCGCCAAGGGTTTCCGCGGCCGTCGCAATAACGTATTCCGTATCGCCAACGAAGCGGTGATGCGCGCGGGGCAGTATGCCTATCGCGATCGCCGCAACAAGAAACGCGATTTCCGCAGCTTGTGGATCACGCGCATCAACGCGGCGGTTCGCGAGCACGGCTTGTCGTACAGCGTGTTCATGAACGGGCTCAAGAAAGCCGCCATCACTGTCGATCGCAAAGTGCTCGCGGACATTGCCGTGATGGACAAGCCCGCGTTTACGAAATTTGTCGAAAAAGCCAAAGCCAGCCTCGGCGTCTGAGCAGATTCGATAATTAAAAGGAGGCTGATACAGCCTCCTTTTTTTTCGGATACCGCGTGGAAAAACTCGACACCATCGTTCAGGAAGCGCTTCAGTTGTTCGCCGGCATTACCGATGCCGCGCAGCTCGAGCAGGCGAAGGCACGCTATTTGGGCAAGGCAGGCGCGCTGACTGAATTGCAGAAGAGTCTCGGCAAGCTCTCGCCCGCCGAGCGCCCTGCCATGGGCGCGCGGTTCAACACCGCGAAAGAGCAGATCGAATCGGCGCTGACCGCGCAACGCCAGAAAATCCAGTCAGCCAAGCTCGATGCGCAACTGGCGCTGGAGGCGCTGGACGTCACTCTGGCAGGGCGCGGCATCCATGCCGGCGGCTTGCATCCGGTTACGCGCACGCTCGAGCGGATGGAGGCGCTCTTTCATTCGATCGGCTTCGAAGTTGCCGACGGTCCCGAGATCGAGACCGACTATTACAACTTTACCGCGTTGAACCAGCCGGAGAATCATCCTGCGCGCTCGATGCACGACACCTTCTATGTCGACGACGGCAGGCATCTGCTGCGCACGCATACGTCGCCGATCCAGATCCGCTACATGGAAACGCACCGACCGCCGATCAAACTCATCGCGCCGGGCCGCGTATACCGCGTCGATTCCGACGCAACGCACTCGCCGATGTTCCACCAGATCGAAGGATTGTGGATCGATGAACAGGTGAGTTTTGCCGACCTCAAGGGCGTGGTGATCGATTTCCTGCGGAAATTTTTTGAACGCGACGATCTGAAGGTGCGATTCCGGCCGTCGTTTTTTCCGTTTACCGAGCCTTCCGCCGAGATCGACATGAGTTTTGGCGACGGCTGGCTCGAAATCGGCGGGTGCGGCATGGTGCATCCGAACGTATTGCGCAACGTCAACATCGAAGCCGAAAAGTATCAGGGCTTCGCGTTCGGTCTCGGCCCCGACCGATTGACGATGCTGCGCTACGGCGTCAACGATTTGAGGTTGTTCTTCGAGAACGACCTGCGGTTCCTCAAGCAATTCAATTAACGCGCGCGACCTGGCGACACCATGAAGTTTTCGGAAAACTGGTTACGGACCTTCGTAGCTTCGCCTCTCACGAGCCAGCAGTTGGCGGATGCGCTGACGATGGGCGGCATCGAAGTCGAAGCGTTGGAGCGCGCGGCGCCCGCGTTCGACCGTGTCGTGGTCGCCGAAGTCATCACCGTGCAGAAACATCCGGATGCGGACCGCCTGACTGTCTGCAGCGTCAACGCCGGCGGTGCGCTGCTGCAGGTCGTGTGCGGCGCACCCAACGTGCATGCGGGAATACGCGTGCCGCTCGCGCAAGTCGGTGCGCAACTGCCGGGCCTTGCGATCAAGCAAGCGAAGGTGCGCGGTGTCGAATCGAACGGAATGCTGTGCTCGGCCAAAGAACTTGGTATTGCCGACAATGCAGCCGGCCTTCTGATATTGGCCGCCGACGCGCCGATCGGCACGGATATCCGGAAGTATCTGGAACTCGACGATCAGCTATTCACCATCAAGCCGACGCCCAATCGCGGCGACTGCTTGAGCGTATTTGGCGTGGCCCGCGAGGTTTCTGCAATTACCGGCTGCGCCGTCACGCCTGTCGTCGCAAAGGCCGTGCAGAATTTGCCGGACCGGATCGAAATCGCGCTGACGGCGCCGGATGCTTGCCCGCTTTATTGCGGCCGCGTGTTGCGCGGAGTTAACGCGCAAGCGGCAACGCCGCAGTGGATGATCCAACGGCTCGAGCGCAGCGGATTGCGCAGCATCAGCGCGATCGTCGACGTGACCAATTACGTGATGCTCGAACTCGGCCAGCCATTGCATGCGTTCGACTTGCAGTGCATTGCAGGCGGCATCAACGTGCGTTTCGCCAGGCAAGGCGAGCGAATCAAGCTGCTCAACGAGCAGGAGATAGAGTTCAAGTCCGATTTTCTGGTCATCGCTGACGATGCGAAGCCGCTCGCACTCGCAGGGATAATGGGCGGCGCCGGCAGCGCCGTGACGTCCGCCACCCGGGATGTCTTGCTAGAGGCGGCATTTTTCGCGCCGACCGTAATCGCCGGTAAATCGCGCGTGCTGGGCTTCGGGTCGGACTCGGCTTACCGTTTTGAACGCGGCGTTGATTTCGCGGCTACGGCGCACGCGCTGGAACGCGCTACCGCGCTCGTGCTCGAAATCTGCGGCGGAAGCGCCGGCCCGGTTTGCACCGCGCAAGCAGCGCTGCCGGCGCGGCACCCGGTGCGCCTGCGCGCTGCCCGCGCGCAGCGGCTGCTTGGCATCAAACTCGGTGCGGACGACATATTGCGCTTGTTCGGGCGTCTCGGGTTCGCGTGCGAGCAGCGCGGCGACGAATTCACGGTGACGCCGCCAAGCTACCGTTTCGATATGGCGATCGAACAGGATCTGATTGAAGAAGTGGCGCGTATCTACGGTTACGACAACATTCCGGCCGGTGTGCCGTTCGCCGCTGGTGCAATGTTGCCGATCACCGAATCGCGCGCGAGCGTCGCCGCTTTGCGCCAGTTGCTGGTCGCGCGCGATTATCAGGAAGTTGTCAGCTACAGCTTTGTCGACCGCCAATGGGAAGCGGATTTTTGCGCCAATGACGATCCCGTCATGCTCGCCAATCCCATCGCCTCGAATATGAATGCCATGCGTTCGGGCCTTATTGGCAGCCTCGTCGACTG
>CAZEAX010000329.1:0-5713 GCA_964510405.1 uncultured Streptomyces sp.
TTTTCCGCCGCGCGAACTACGGCGCGATCGGCGACTTCAGGGAAGTGCTGCCGGCGTTCGTCGCGCGGGTACGCGAACTTCGCGGCGACTGAACGGTTGCGGCGTCTAGCGCGGTTTTTCGGGACCGACCGTCAGCCGGCGCATCTCGCGCCGGTAGCCGTGATAATCGTTGATCGCGTTGTGCAGCGTGCAGCGGTTGTCCCAGATTGTGAGCTGCCCGGGTTCCCAACTTATGCGGCAGGTGAATTGCGGCTCGACGCAGTGGTCGTTGAGCATCTCGATGATGGGCCGGCTTTCATGCTCGGTCATGCCGTCGAAACGGATCGTGTGCAATGAGCTCAGATAAAGCGCTTTCCTGCCGGTCTCGGGATGGGTGCGCACCACCGGATGCAAGGCTTCGTATTTATCCGCCTCTTCCGATTTCTGCACGGCCATATGGGCGATGCGCGCGTGGTGGGCGGCGCGGTCGCCGCCTTTCTTGTGTTTGAGTCCGCCGCTGAACACGCCGATCACGCCTTTCAACATCGCCTTCATGCCGTCGGACAGCTCATCGTAAGCCGCGCGCGTGTTTGCGTAGAGGGTATCGCCGCCTGCGGGCGGTGTTTCAACGGCATAGAGCAATGTCGTGCGCGGCGGCTCTTTCAGATATGAAGTGTCCGTATGCCAGTCGGCGCCGAAATTTTCGCGCTCCTCGGGTTCCTTCACCATGCGCGTCATTTCCGGAAAACCGTCCATGCCCTTGGCGAATGGATAAAAGCACGGGTCGCCGAAGAAGCGGCCCACCTCGTATTGGTCCGCAGGCGACAAATCCTGGCCGCGAATCGCGATGACCTGGAATTCGAGAAACGCCCGGTGCAGTTCCGCCCACATTGCCTTGTTTGTGCGGTCTTTCAAATCGACACCGGTGATCAGGGCGCCGAGCGCACCCGCGAGCGGACGCACTTCCATCGTTTTATAGGCGGACCCGGTGGCGGGCGATAGTTTCTGCACTGCCGGCATGTTCTTCTCCTGCAAAGGTGGTGATGTGGCGAGTGTCGCAATCAGGCGCCACTCTTTTGGCAGCCATCATAAACGATGTTATTTGTATTGATAAGCACGGTTTTCGCCACGCGACCCAACTCGCCGCACTGGCCAAGTAGCGCGCGCGCGGATTAACATCGGGCAAGACAATCAAATGCGGGAGCGCCAATGCGGTGCATTGGAGTGGTCGGTCTGGGTCTTATGGGCACTGCAATCGTCAAGCGGCTGTGCGAGGCCGGATTCGAGGTCATCGGATATGACGTCGATGCCGAAAAGCGCAGCCGCGCGGCGCAGGCCGGCGTTACGCCGGTCGACACGCTCGCGGCGGTGGGCGACCGCTGCAGGACGATCATGCTGGCGGTATTCAATACCGACCAGGTCGAGGCGGTGATCGAAGGACGCGATGGCTTGCTGAGCTCGTGCGCTCCAACGGCACCTCGCCCGATTTTCATTTGCACGAGCACGTGCGATCCCGATCGCATCGCGCAGCTCGCCGCGCGCATTGCGGCGCGCGCCGACTACGTCGAGATGCCGGTTTCTGGCACGAGCGCCCAGGTCGCGGCGGGCGACGGTGTTGGTTTGGTGGCAGGTATCCAGGCGACAGTCGATGCGGCCGCATTGGTCCTGCAAGCGGTGTGTCCGAACCGTCACTATTTGGGGGCGGTCGGCAACGGGGCCAGGGCCAAGCTCGCCGTCAACCTCGTGCTGGGACTCAACCGGGGCGCGATCGCCGAAGGTCTCGTGTTCGCGGAAAAAATGGGTCTCGATCCGGTGTCCTTTCTCGACGTGCTGCGAAATTCCGCCGCTTATTCGCAGGTAATGGACATCAAAGGTTCGCTGATGGCGCGTCGCGAATTTCAAAAGCCCGCGAGCCGCGTCGACCAGAGCTACAAGGATTTTTCGCTGATGCTCGACTATTCGCACGCGCTTGGCCAGGCACTGCCATTCGCGGAAGTTTATGCCGAACTATTGCGCGACTGCATCGGGCAGGGCGAGGCGCAATGGGACAATGCCGCCATTCTCTCGGCGATCGCGCGGCGGCGCAGCGGTTGAGGTAACATATTTTCCCGGTATCAGTGAAAAACCACAGGAGTCTGCAATGGCCATCAGCGGTTTCCAGCATGTCAACATACGCTGCGCGGAGAGCGATCTGCCGGCGATCGAGAAATTCTACGGCGAGGTGCTCGGCCTGAAAGCCGGCCCGCGTCCCAAGTTTCCGTTCAACGGACTGTGGCTGTATGACGGCGAGGATCCGATCGTTCACGTGAGCGGGCGTTTCCCGGCGGGCTCGATCGTGGCGGACAAGCACAGCGGCAGCGTCGATCATATTGCGTTCAGGGCGACCGGCGCGGTCGAGTTCCGCGCGCGGCTGAAAAAAGTCGGGGTTTACTTCGAAGAGCAGAACATTCCGAAGGCCGGCTACCAGGTATTCCTTCACGATCCCGTCGGCACCAAGCTCGAATTCAACTTCCCGGCGACCGAGACTCCGCCGGAGCTGCCCTCCGGCACGAGCGCCAAAATGCAGGTGCACGAGGTCTGACTCGACAGGCGGTTCATCGGCGCCGACGTATGGCGCCGGCATCGCTTGTCCCGCGAACAGGCCAAAAGTATGATGGCGTTTCGCCATGACAGCGGGATAAGCTTGCCGGGCGTCAAGGGAGGTGCCGATGAATCCACGAATCGTATTACGCTGGGTTGCTGCGGTTGCGGGCCTGCTCGCGCTGTCGGGTTGTGCGGTTGCCCTGTTGATGTCCATGGAGCCCGACCAGCGCGCGGCCCTGTTTCTGGTGCCGGGCGACAGGGCGGTCATTTACATTTATCACGATGACACCGTCGACAACGCGACGGCGCCCCTCGTATATCTCGACGGCGATCCGCTCGGCCAGCCCACGAACGCAGGCTTCTGGTACCGCGAAGTCGTGCCCGGCAGGCACACGGTTGCCATGGCGGGAGCCGAGGCCTATGGCATCGAGCTCGAAGTGGAAGCGGGCCGCGCGTACTTTGTCGGCGAAGACGTCGACTGCACCCCCACGCTTCTGTCATATCTGTACGTGGTTAATGAAGCGGCGGGGCGCGCGCGCGTGCGGTCGCTTGTTGCAGCGGAAAAATCGCCACCGGCGAATGCAGGAAGCGCGGATGCCTTGGCCTGCGGACCGCCCGCTGCGAATACGGGCGGGGTCGCGCTGTAGCTACCGCCGGAGAACCGCGCTCATTCCGTCGCGGAAATTTTGCTGTCGCGCACAACCTTGCCCCATAACGCCATTTCCTGTGCGATGTAGTCCTTGAACTCGGCGGGCGACGAGGCGTGCACCGTCGCGCCGAGTTGCTCGAGCCGGTTGCGCGCCTCGGCCTGACCCAGCGCCTCGCGTAGCGCAGCATGCAGTTTTTGCAACACCGGTGCGGGCACGCCGGCAGGCGCCACGAGACCCCACCACGAACGCACTTCGTAACCGGGAAATCCCTGTTCCGCCACCGTCGGTATTTCGGCCAATTGCGCCATGCGGGCCGCGGAGGTGACGGCCAGCGCGCGCACGCGCTGTGATTTCACGAACGGCGACACGAACAGGAAAGTGCCCATCTGCATGGTGATCTGGCCGCCGATCACGTCGGTCATCGCCTGCGCGGGGCCGCGGTAGGGCACTTGCGTGATTCTGAAACCCGCGCGCTGTTCGAGCAATGCCATCGCGAGATGTCCGCGGCTGCCGACGCCGCTGGAGCCGAGTGTGAGCTCGCCGGGTTTTGCCTTGGCCGCCGCGATCAGATCGGCGAGACTTCTATAAGGCGAGGTGGGTGCGACGGCAAGCGCATATGGCGAGCTCGCGAACAGCATCACGGGCGTGAAGGCTTTCGCCGTGTCGTACGGAATCCCTTTTTGCAGACTCGGATTGGTCGCGTGAGAATCGAACACCACCAGAAAGCTGTAGCCATCGGGCGCAGCGGCCGCCGCAAGCGCGGTGCCGGCAACACCGTTGCCGCCGCTGCGATTGTCGATGATGATCTGCTGGCCGAGGATGGAGGTCAGGCGTTCGGCGACGATGCGCGCGACCTGGTCGGACGAGCCGCCCACCGGGAATGCAGTGATGAACCGCACGGCCTTGGTCGGCCATTGGGCTGGATTTTGCGCCATCGCGAATTGCGGGCACACGGCGCATAGCAGTGCAGCGATCAAGCGTCGGGTCATTTTCTTATTCACTCGCCATAATGTTGCTTTCGCGCACGACCTTGCCCCAGAAGTTCATTTCCTCCGCGATGAAGCGGGTGAATTCTTCGGAGTTCGACGCGCGCTCGTTGAGCCCTAGTTGAGCGAGGCGGTCGCGCATGACGGGGCTCGCATAGATCTCCTTCAGCTTCGCGTTCAACCGCTGCAGGACCGGTTTCGGCACGCCGGCGGGCGCCAGCATGCCCCACCAAGAGTTGACGTCATAGCCCGCATAACCCTGTTCGGCGACGGTCGGGACATCGGGCAATTGCTCGACCCGCGTTGCCACGGTGACTGCGAGCGCGCGCAGGCGCTGCGCCTTCACATAGGGCGCGACGAAAAAGACCGTGCCCATTTGCATCGTAATCTGCCGCCCGAGCAAATCGGTGGTGATCAGCGACGTGCCGCGATAGGGGACTTGCGTGACCCTGAAGCCGGCGCGGCGCTCGAGCGACGCGACGGCGAGATGTCCGCGGCTGCCGATGCCGCCGGAGCCGAGTATCAGTTCTCCGGGTTTTGCCTTCGCGGCGGCGATCAGGTCGGCAAGATTCTGATAGGGCGACGCCGCGTGCACGACCAACGCCATCGGCGACGATGCGATCAGCGTGATCGGCGTGAAGTCCTTCACCGTATTGTACGGCAGACTTTTCTGCAGGCTGGGATTGGTCGCGTGGCTGTCGAACACGACGAGAAAATTATAGCCGTCGGGCGATGATTTGGCCGCGAGCGCGGTGCCGAGCACGCCGTTGCCGCCGCCGCGATTGTCGATGATCACCTGTTGGCCCAGCGTTGCCGCCAGGCGCTCGCCGAGTATCCGCGCGACCTGGTCGGTCGAGCCGCCGGCCGCGAACGGCACGATGAAGCGGAGCGGCTTGGCGGGCCAGTCTTCAGCCGCGCACGCAGCCGACGCCGTCAGCGCGCACGCGGCGAGCGCGCAGAAATAGTTTTTCAACATCGGTTTTCTCTCATCCGGCCGCGTACTCGAACATCGATGTGCGGTTACAATATAGTTTATCCGATTTGGTTTGCAGCGGACGTGCCATAACGCGGGCACCACATAACAAAAGCGCGTTTTTCACGTGGAACAAGCATGAGCACAGAACGTCACCGCATTGCCGTCGACATCGGCGGCACCTTCACCGATCTCGTCATCCTGAACGAAGACACCGGCCGGATCCAGACCCTGAAAGTCACGTCAACGCCGCGCGATCCCTCCGAGGCCGTGCTGGTCGGCGTGAAGCGCGCGCACGACGAATTGGGGCTCGACCTCGCGAGAGTCAGCCAGTTCACCCACGCGAGCACCGTCGCATCGAACACGGTATTGCAGGGTGCCGGCGCGCGCACCGCGCTGCTGGTGACGGAAGGCTTTCGCGATTTGCTCGAAATCCAGCGTCACAAACGCTACAGCCTCTTCGACCAGTCGTACAAGAAAATTGCGCCGCTGGTGCCGCGCCGGTTGTCGTTCGGCATCCCCGAACGCATGGATGCTGCCGG
>CAZEAX010000330.1:0-5690 GCA_964510405.1 uncultured Streptomyces sp.
GCCGCGTGCGTATCTGGACGCATTGTGCGATGCGCGGGACCGCGGCGTGTGCGTCGTCATGGCGAGCCAGGTCGGCAACGGCCGCGTGATGGCCAAGCGGTCGTTCACCGAAAAAGGATTTTTGGTGGCCGACAATCTCGCGCCGAAGAAAGCGCGCATTCTCCTGATGCTGGCGCTCGCGCAGACGCGCGATGCGGGCGAAATTCAACGGATGATGCTGACGTACTAAGACTTGCCCCCATCTTGGCGCCCCTCGCATTCTAATTACGCTCTCCCCCTATTTACCGGGGAAAGGGATGTAATACTCCTTCCCCCGCCTGCGGGGGAAGGCCGAGATGGGGGCGAATGGAATTGCGGCGTTAGCCTGAATAAAGACGTTGCTGAAATGCCGGGACGCTATTTACGCGGCCCCGTCTCGATCGCCTTGCTCACACCCAGGCTTTGTCCGCCCGCCGTCGGACACCACATCGATTTGCCGCCGGCGCCGCCGGCCACGAGCAGGATCAGATCGCCGGCTTCGCACACCACCGGTACCATCGAGCTGTCGTCGTTCTGATCGACGCAGTCGGGGATTTTCGGGCCTTTCGATTTGCCCCGGTTCTTCACTAGCCCCCATGGCTGGCGCGCGCGCTCGAACAGATCGTTCTTGATGTCGCGCTTGGTCCAGCCTGCGGCGTTGATGTAGTTCGCATGTTCCGGGCACAGCACGAGCACTGGGGTGCCCTGCGAGTAAATGTTGTTGCTGCCGAGCGTCGCCATCGTCGAAGCGAACGTGCGCATGATTTCGACGGGATCGGTCTGCACGTTTTCGGTCATGCTGTGCGGCGCTTCGCAGTTCACCACTGTCACGACGCTCTCGTCGCGCTTGAAGCCGCGCTCGACGTGCAGGGGCGCCCACGGATTCGCTTCTTCGTATTCGCCGAGGCAATACGTGTATTTGCCCGGATGCGCGTGCTGGCAGAAATCGACTTCGCCGGGAATCGCGCCGCCGAGATTGACGAGGTTCAGGCGAAGGCCGCGGCCGATTGTCGCGTTCGCGCGCCAGCCCGGCCCGAAGCAGCCGGTGCCGTAATTGATCTTGAGTTGCTTGACGATCGGCCCGTTGACGATGACGAGCGGCGCGCCCGCGTGCGTGGTGGTCTGGCGGTGCGCGAGTCCGTAGACGGGTTCGCTGACGGCTTCGATCGCGGCGACGACCACCGGCAGATATTCGGGCCGGCAGCCGGCCATCACGCAGTTGGTCGCGATCTTGGTCAGCGTCGCCTGGCCCATCGCGGGCGGAATCACTGCAATCAACTCGTCGGGATCGCGCCACGCCATGCCCGCGAGCATTTTTTCCACGCGTTCGCGCGTGGGCGGCACGATCGGCAGGCCGTCGGTCCAGCCCTGATCGTAGAAGTAGTCGTTGATCGCGTCGAGCGAGTCGGGCAGATCGACGAGCTGCGGCGCGCTGGGATGAACGATGGTGCCGGCCATGCGGACTATTTCGGCACCGTTGCCGGCGGCAGCGGATATCTGGTGGTGCGGATCTCCGCGTCGAGTTCGTCGGCGGGCGTGGTCAGCATGCGGATGCATTCGGCGGCGACGTCGATGCCTTTGCGGGTGACGAGTTCAGGCTCCGTGCTGCCCACCGGATGAGGAATGATCGCGATCGGCAGGCTCAAGTGGCCGAGTCCGCGCGCGACCACGCGCGCGAGCGGCGCGAATGCGATGCTGCAGATCGTTGCAGTGGGAACACCGAGTTCCTCGAGTGCGGCCGCGTCACGCGCGGACCAGGGGGCGGAGGACCCTCAATGCCCGACGCCGGTGATGACGGCGTCGCACGAGCGCGCGAGTTCCGGCAGGAAGGGCGCACCTTTGGCGGGGAATTGCTTGTCCCACACCCGAACTTCCTTGACGCCAAGCTCGTGCTTGAGTACTGTGCCGATTGCGTTGATGACGTCTTCGGAGAATTCCTTGCCGTTGTCGAGCAGTGCGATGCGCGCGCCGCGCAGCGATTGCAGGCGGGGTGCCAGCGGCTTTGGCGGGGCATCCGGCGCGCCGGTCGGGTTGAAAACGTCAGTGCGCGGCCGATCCTGTGCGGTCATCTCGTCTCCTGGCCACAATCTCGTTGAAGTGTCGTGGATTATAGGCAGTGCGCAAAGTGCGCGCAAACGCGGCGCCGGGGCAAACGCGCAACGGTGAAGTTGATCGGCAGTCGAAAATCATTTATTCACAGCGCCGGCCGTACGGCGGGCGGAAGTCGAGGAGGCACACGAAGATGCGCACGATAGCGATAGCAGCCGTTTTGCTCGCGTTGACGACCGTCGCGGCCGCGGCGGAAGTGGTGAAGAAAGGGCAGAGGCCGGAAGCCGTGAAAGTTCCTGCATTGGAAAAATTCACCTGCCGTACCGGACCGAACGACGAACAGGTGCGGCTGATCGTCGAGGCGGTGAAGGGGCGCGCGATGGAGTTTGCGTTCTACAGCCGGCTCGGCACCCGGGTGTGCTCGATCGCCAGCCGGCGCGGGGATGGCGCCACGCATTGGGAAGACGCCGAAGGCAGCACGGGCAAGGCGCTGATCAAACTCTTTTCCGGCCACGCGCTGCTCGAATACCTGCCGGGCCATCACGTCAAGGTCACCTTCAGCGATGTCGACCGCATGCACTATTGCGGGATGTACGGCGAGTTGAACGGCCTCATAGAAGCCGTGCAGAAGAAACCGGAATGCGGAATGCAGGGCCTGTTCGAAGGCTCGGGCAATCAGGAGCAGAAGCAACCCGCTGCGGGCGACTAGTTTCTTTGCCGTCATCCCCGCGCAGGCGGGGATCCGGAAGATGTTGTCTTAAGCTGCTTTCGATCCTTCCCTGGACTCCCGCCTGCGCGGGAGTGACGATTATGTTTCGTCCCGCCGTTATCCG
This sequence comes from uncultured Streptomyces sp., assembly GCA_964510405.1. Taxonomy (GTDB): domain Bacteria; phylum Pseudomonadota; class Gammaproteobacteria; order Burkholderiales; family SG8-41; genus PALSA-1004. The sequence continues at coordinate 2,901 of CAZEAX010000330.1, forward strand.
TTCTTCCGGTATTTGTCGTAGACCACGCCCTGCGCGTGGAGTGCCGCGATTTCCGCGTCTTTGTAGCCAAGTGACTTCAATACTTCATCCGAATGCTGGCCCAGCCACGGCGCCGGCGAGCGCGTTTTCGTGAACTCGACGCTGGTTTTCACCGGCGACCCCATGTTCTTCATGCGGCCGATTTTCGGATGGTCGATTTCGGTCACCATGTTGCGCGCGACGATATGCGGATCGGCGAGCGCCTGTTCGTACGTATAGACCGGGCCGGCGGGCACCGACGCAGCGTCGAGCTTCCCGACCCAGTGCGCGGTCGGCGCGGTCATGAATACCTTTTCGATTTCATCCTGCAGCGCGTCGATGTTTTTCAGCCGCGCGGCGAGCGGATTGAAGCGCGCATCCTTCAGCAGCTCCGGTTTATTCAGGACCTGGGTGCAGAAGTTGGTCCAGAGCTTGTCGTTGTTGCCGCCGACGGTCACGTAGCCGTCCTGCGTCTTGTAGGCTTGGTACGGCGTCGAGCGGCGGTGGCGCGTGCCGCTCGCGAGCGGCAGTTCGCCGCCGCCGAAGTACGCGCCGAATTCCCAGAACGTCCACGCGAGGCCCGCTTCGAGCAACGACGTTTCGAGGTAGATGCCTTCGCCGGTCTTCAGCTTCTTGATATAGGAGCCGAGGATCGCATATAGCGCGGTCGTGCCGGCGGCGATGTCGTTCATCGCGATGCCGACTTTCGCCGGCCGTCCGTTGGGCTCGCCCGTCATGCGCATGATGCCGCTCATGCCCTGCGCGATGATGTCGAAGCCGCCTTTCTTCCCGTACGGTCCGGTCTGGCCGAAGCCGGAGATCGACGCGTAGATCACGCCCGGGTTTATTTTCCTGATAGCCTCGTAGTCGATGCCGAGTTTTTTGGTGACGCCGGGGCGGAAATTCTCGACGATGATGTCGGTCGAGGCGGCGAGCTTCATGAAGATTTCCCTGCCCTCGGCCTGCTTCATGTCGAGCGCGACGCTCTTCTTGTTGCGGTTCAGCACCGCGAAGCAATAGCTCTCGTCGTTGACCTTGGGCTCGAAGCGGCGCGAGCCGTCGCCCTCGGGAAAGGTTTCGATCTTGGTCACGTCGGCGCCCATGTCGGCGAGCATCAGCGTGCAATAAGGGCCGGCCATGATGGCGGTGAAATCGAGAACTTTCACGCCTTCGAGCGGAAGCGACATTGCAGATTCTCCTTCAAGCGCGAGTGCGCATTGCGTGCTATCGTGACGCCGATTTTATCCGCATTAGGCGCCGCTTGCTGATTGAAAGCCCGCGCGATTATCCCGATAATGGCGGTCGTTTGTATTAGTCAAAATAACCGGAGGGGCACTTGAAACGTTCACTTGCATTGGTGTCGCTGGCGCTGCTCGCCGGCGCAGTCTCGGCGCAGCCCTATCCGAGCAAGCCCGTACGGGTCGTGATACCGTGGCCGCCGGGCGGCTCCAACGACGTCGTCGGCCGCATCGTGCTGCAAAAGGTCGCCGAATACGCCGGTCAGCAATTCATCATCGACAATCGCGCCGGCGCCGCCGGCAGCATAGGCGCCGATGTCGTCGCCAAAGCCCCGCCCGACGGTTATACGATCATGGTGCACTCGACAAGCCACGTCGGCAACGCGCATCTTTACAAAAAACTCCCATACGACACGCTGAAGGATTTCACCGGCGTCGCATTGCTCGCCGCGCAGCCCGGCGCGTTGACGGTGCACCCGTCGCTGCCGGTGAAAACGGTGAAGGAATTCATCGCGCTCGCGAAAGCACGCCCGGGCACGATCAATTATTCTTCCTCGGGCAACGGCAGCGCGCCGCATCTTTCCATGGCGCTGCTGGTCGCGATGACCGGCATCAACATCGTGCACGTGCCGTACAAAGGCGGCGCGCCGCAGGTCACCGCACTCGTGTCGGGCGAAACGCAGGCGTCGCTCGCCACGGTTTCCACGGTGCTCGTGCACGTGCAGTCGGGTCGTTTGCGTGTGCTCGGGGTCTCGTCCGCGAAACGTTCGGGTACGCTGCCCGATGTGCCGACCATCGCGGAAGCCGGCGTGCCGGGTTACGAGATGAGCCCGTGGATCGGCGTGTTCGTGCCGGCCGCGACGCCGAAAGACATCATCATTCGCCTGAATGCCGAAATCAACAAGGCGCTGAAGTCTACCGATGTCAGCCAGTTGCTGGCGAGCCAGGCGCTCGACGCGCTGGGCGGCACGCCGGAGGAATTCGACGCGCGCATCAAGGTGGATTACGATAAATACGGCAAGCTGATCAAGCTGACCGGCGCGAAGGTCGACTAGAGACGGTCTAAAAAAACAGTTTGGAGCCGCGGATAAACGCAGATACACGCTGATAAGGCAAAACGCGAAGAAACGGCAAAGTTGGACTTAATGCCTGACATTGCTTTTCGAAGTATCCGCGTTTATCCGCGGCTGATTATCGTTTCTTGCAACGGGTTCCAAAACTATTTGCGGTTGGCGTCCACCGCGGTCATGAACGCCTTGCGGAATTCGAGCGGCTGCGCCACGTTCTTTATGGGGGATTTGTCGCCGCCCGTGCCTGAAACCGTGATCGAGCCGAAATCGAAGAGGCGCCCCATAATTCCCTGATCCACCTGGATGCTTTCGACTTTCTCGAGAAACATCTCCATGGTGTTGCGCTGAATCAGGCCCGATTTGACGATGATGCGTTTGTTGGTGACTGCGAGTTCGGTCGAACGGTAGACGAGCCAGGCCCAGAGCCATAACAGGAGGCCGAGACCGAAAGCCGCGAGCAGCAG
>CAZEAX010000331.1:0-5683 GCA_964510405.1 uncultured Streptomyces sp.
CTTCGAGCGGCGAACCGGGAACTTCGACCGCGAGATCGATATGGCGCTTGTGCCCGCGATTGACGATGACGCAGTCGCCGGGGGTTTGCATGCCGACAAGAAAACGCGCGACTTCCTCGATCGGCTTTTGCGTCGCGGAGAGGCCGATGCGCTGCAGGCGCCGCCCGCAAATGTGATCGAGCCGTTCGAGCGAGAGCGCAAGATGGGCGCCGCGCCGCGATTCGAGCAGCGCGTGAATCTCGTCGACGATCACGATCTGCGCGGTGCGCAGCATTTCGCGCGAGCGCTCGGCGGTCAGCAGCAGGTACAACGACTCCGGCGTGGTCACGAGGATGTGCGGCGGCGTGCGCAGCATCGCGGCGCGTTCTTTCTGCGGCGTGTCGCCGCTGCGCACCGCGGCGGTCACGCGCACCGGCGGATACCCCGCCTCTTCCGCGATGCGGCGGATTTCGCGGCGCGGCTCCGCGAGGTTTTTGTGGATGTCCGCCGACAACGCCTTCAACGGCGAGACGTAAATCACGCGCACTTCGTCGGGCAGCCCGCCGCGCTCCAGGCCCTCGCGCAGCAGTTGATCGATCGCGGTCAGAAACGCCGCGAGTGTTTTGCCGGAGCCGGTCGGCGCCGCGATCAGCGTGTGCGCCCCGTCGCGAATCGCGCGCCAGCCTTCGGCCTGCGCCTGGGTCGGCGGCAGCACGCGGGAACTGTCGCCCTCAGTTTCGGTAAAGCGCGATTCCCACCAGCTGCGCAGGACCGGATGAAAGTCTGAAGGCAACATGGAATGTATTTTCCACCGAATGGACCCGCAATTAAAGCGGTTCGTTCCCGTTTTTTGCCGCACGCGCCGGTTCGGACATGACGCGCTACACTGACGTCCGTTTCTGGAGGAGACGCCGCAATGGCACCGGTAACCGTTCGAATACCCGCCGCCTTATTCGCAATCGCGTCATGGACGGCCGCCGCCGCCGGATTTCCGGAAAAGCCGATCCGCATCCTGACGCCGTTTTCCGCCGGCAGCGTCACCGATCTCCTCGCGCGCCCGCTCGCCGCGAAGTTGAGCGAGGCGTGGGGCCAGCCCGTCGTGGTCGACAATCGCACCGGCGCGGGGGGCAGCATCGCCGCCGAGATCGTGGCGAAAGCGACACCCGACGGTTACACGCTGCTCGTCGGCGCAACCGGCCCAACCGTCATCAATCCGCTGCTCGTCAAGAGCCTTGCGTACGACGCCCGGCGCGCATTCATGCCGATCACGCTTACAGCCACCAATATTCTGCTCCTGACCGTGCCGCCGTCGCTGCCTGCCAAATCCGTGCGCGAACTGATCGAGCTGGCCCGCGCAAAACCGGGACAGTTGCGCTTTGGTTCGCCCGGCATCGGCAGCTCGCCGCATCTCGCCGGCGAATTGTTGAAGGCCATGGCCGGGATCGACATGGTGCACATCGCGTACAAGGGCAGCCCGCAGTACACCGTGGACCTGCTCGCGGGGCGCATCGATCTCGTGTTCGCCGCCGCCGGCGCGCTGCTGCCGCATATCAAGTCGGGCCGCCTGCGCCTGCTGGCGATCGGCAGCGCCGGCCGCGACCCCGCGATGCCCGACGTTCCGGCCGTCAACGAGACCGTGCCCGGTTTCGAAGTCGTCGGCTGGTACGGGCTGCTCACGACCGCCGGCACGCCCGCGGCCGTGATCAAAAAACTGTTTACCGAACTCGTGCGCATACTCGCCGGGCCCGACGTAAAGAACATTTATGCGAACGCCGGCCTCGATGCAGCGTTCAGCGCAAGTCCCGCGGATTTCGCCGCGCTCATCGCGCGCGAGCGCGATAAATGGGCGCAGGTCGTCAAAGCGGCGAATATCCGCATCGAGTGAGCGCGCACGCGAGCGGACCTAGGCCATAGGTGATATTGACCCGGCCGCGCGATCAGACAATTATCGCGTCATCGAAATTCTGCAGAGACACCCGATCATGTCGCGGCCGATCAGCATTACGATCCGATTACCGGTGGAAACGCACAAAACGCAGAATGGCATGATTGCGGCGTGCCAGAGCCTGGATATCTCCTGCACGGGCGACTCGCTCAGCGAGGCCCTGGACAACCTTGCCGGCCTGCTTAAGCACCACGTCGAGGCATGTTTCGAGCGCGGACGCTTTGACCAGCTGTTCCACTGCAACGGCTACGCCGCGCTCGAGGAATATACCGGAACCAGAGACGGCCGGTTTCTCGACATCGAACTCAAGCTCGGCCCGTTGCAGCACGCGCGCGCTGCGCCAGAGCAGCCGCGCAGTTTCCCGTCATCGTTGCTGTCGACCTGGATGACCTAGTTCGTATCCGGTGAGACCGGGGCGATAGCCGCAGGGTTGCGCTTCGCACTTCAGCGCAAATATTTCCCGAACCACGCGAATACTTTTTTCCAGCCGTCGGCCGCCGCGTGCACGCGATATTGCGCGCGGTCGACCGCGAAGAACGCATGGCCGGCATTCTCGTAGGTGTGAAACTCGTAGGTCTTGCCGCAGCGCTTCAACGCTTCCCCGGTCTTCGCCGCGTCGGCCGGCGACGGCCGCGTGTCTTCGATGCCGAAAAACCCGAGCAGCGGGCATTGCAGGTCCCTGGTGAAATCGATGGGTGCTACGGGCTGCCGCGGCGTGAGTTCTTCCGGCTTCGCCGCGACGCCGCCGCCGTAACAGACGATCACGGCGTCGATGCCGCGCAGCGTGCAGGCCGAGAGATAAGCCTGGCGTCCGCCCGAGCAGTATCCGATCACGCCGACTTTGCCGCTTGAATACGGCAGCGCGCGCAGATAGTCGATCGACGCCTGCACGTCGCCCATGGTGCGATCGTCGGGCATGCCGCCGGCCGCGCGTATACTCGCGCTGTTTTCCTCCGGCGTCGCCTTGCCTTCGCGAAACTGCAGATTGGGCACGATCGTCACGTAACCGTGATGCGCGAAACGGCGGCCGATTTCCTTGTGCGCCTCGTCCCAGCCCGGCATGTGGTGGATCACGACGACGCCGGGATAAGGCCCCGCGCCCAGCGGCCGCGCGAGGTAGGCGTCGATCTGATCTCCCTGATGTCCGCGCAGGTATATCGTTTCCGCCAATTGCGCTTCGTAAGTCACGGCGTTTCTCCTGTCATTATTAATCGGCGACATATCCTACACTGCCGCCGCACACGATGCGAAGACGCGGAACCTCGACGCATATGCGTTTGTCCGAGCGTGTCCGCCCGATCGGATAAAATAGGCACGCACATCCCGCGTTACTCTGTCGGCAACCCCATGTCAGCCATCATCTCCATCGCCAACGTCGCGAAGACCTACGCGTCGGGCTTCAATGCGCTGAAGCAAGTCAATCTCGAAATTCGCAGCGGCGAGATTTTTGCATTGCTCGGGCCCAACGGCGCCGGCAAGACGACGCTGATCAACATCGTGTGCGGCATCGTCAATGCCAGCGCGGGCAAAGTTTCGGTCGACGGCCACGACAACGTCACTGCATGGCGCGCCGCGCGCTCGCTGATCGGCCTCGTCCCGCAGGAATTGACGACCGACGCGTTCGAAACCGTGTGGGCGACCGTGTCGTTCAGCCGCGGCCTGTTCGGCTGCGCCCCCAACCCGCTGCACATCGAAAAGGTGCTGAAGGCGCTGTCGCTGTGGGACAAGAAAGACAACAGGATCATGACGCTCTCGGGCGGCATGAAGCGCCGCGTGCTGATCGCCAAGGCGCTGTCGCACGAACCGCGCATCCTGTTTCTCGACGAGCCGACCGCGGGCGTCGATGTCGAATTGCGGCGCGACATGTGGCAGCTCGTGCGCGACCTGCGCGACACCGGCGTCACCATCATCCTGACCACGCATTACATCGAAGAGGCCGAGGAGATGGCCGACCGCGTCGGCGTGATCAGCAAAGGCGAGCTGATACTCGTCGAAGAAAAAGCGGAGCTCATGCACAAGCTCGGCCGCAAGCAGCTGACGCTGCACCTGCAAAAGAAGCTCGAACGCATTCCCGATGCGCTTGCCGCGCACCAGCTCGAACTCGCGGACGCCGGTTGCGACCTCGTCTACACCTACGACGCGCAAGCCGACCGCACCGGCATCGACGCGCTGCTGCAGGATCTCGCCGCCGCGGGCATCCGCTTCAAGGACCTGCAGACGACGCAGCGCTCGCTCGAAGACATTTTCGTCAGCCTCGTGCACGACCGCGCATGAACATCCACGCGATACGCGCGATCTACGCGTTCGAAATGGCGCGCACGCGGCGCACGCTGATGCAAAGCATCATCTCGCCCGTGCTGTCGACATCGCTGTACTTCGTCGTGTTCGGCGGCGCGATCGGCTCGCGCATCCCGGAAATCGGCGGCGTGAGTTACGGCGCCTTCATCGTGCCGGGACTCATCATGCTGTCGCTCCTGACGCAAAGCATCTCCAACGCGTCGTTCGGCATTTATTTTCCGAAATTCGCGGGCACGATATTCGAACTGCTGTCGGCGCCGATCTCCGGATTCGAGCTCGTGCTCGGCTACGTCGGCGCGGCCGCCACCAAGTCGATCATCCTCGGGCTCATCATCCTCGCGACCGCCGCGCTGTTCGTGCCGCTGCACATCGGGCACCCGTTCGTGATGGTGCTCTTCCTGGTGCTGACGTCGGTGACGTTCAGCCTGTTCGGCTTCATCATCGGCATCTGGGCGGACGGCTTCGAGAAACTGCAACTCGTGCCGCTCCTGATCGTCACGCCGCTCACCTTCCTCGGCGGCAGCTTTTATTCCATCGACATGCTGCCGCCTTTCTGGCAGACGGTGTCGCTCTTCAATCCGGTGGTATACATGATCAGCGGTTTTCGCTGGAGTTTTTACGGTCTTGCCGACGTCGGTGTCGGCGTGAGCCTTGTCATGGCGACGACTTTCATGGGCGTCTCGCTGGCGATCGTCACGTGGATTTTCAAGACGGGTTACCGGCTAAAGAATTAAGCCGCCCCGGCGCATGCGCGGCGGCGAAAAATCCTGTGCCAGGTCAAATTATCCCGCACTGAGGTATACTCGCGCCACCAGCCATCCGAAAGCAAATCTTCGTGACTATCCGCCCGCACCGCTCAAGGCTGCATGCTTCATCCGCCCGGATGACGAACGGGTTGGTCCCGCCGCCGCTGCATCCCCCGTCTCGCTGACGCCTGCGCGGACGCGTGCCGTCCGCCGGCCCCGATCCCAAAGATCATTCGGATCGTTCTGCAGCCGTTTTTCGTAGTTGAACGCGTATCCGGGTTCGATCGCTGCATTCCCTGCAATTCGAGACACAGGTATCCAACATGAATGCTGAAGGCATAGTGCACGACGACGAGTGGGATGCCGGCGACCTCGGCTGCGGCGAACTCGTGATCCATTTGCGCAACAAGCTGCGCAAGATGCCGGGCAGGGTGTTGAAACTTCTCGCGCGCGATCCGGGCGCGCCCGCCGACATTCCAGCGTATTGCCGGATGACGGGGCATCAATTGCTGCGGGAAGAGCCGGCCGCGCACTGTTACTGGATCCGCGCGAGATTGGAGCCGAAATAGTCGCGCCTTGACGAATTCCGCGTTTCTTTTTAAACCAACCAACAGGAGCCAACATGTCAGGAAAATTCTGCGTAAGCCTCACCTGCGGCAAAGACAACACCGACAAGGCCACCGTTGCATTCGTCGTGGCCAACGCCGCCGTTGCA
>CAZEAX010000332.1:0-5682 GCA_964510405.1 uncultured Streptomyces sp.
GCCGGTCGCGCGAGCATGCACCTTGTCGTCGACCAGGTGATGCAGTTTCAGCATCTGCATGTAACCGACGGTGACCTGGCGGTCGAAGGCTTCGCCGGTGCGGCCGTCGAACAGGGTGATCTGGCCCGAGCGCGGCAATCCCGCGAGTTCCAGCATCTCCTTGATCTCCGCTTCGTTCGCGCCGTCGAACACCGGCGTCGCAAACGGCACGCCGTTGCGCAGGTTTTTGGCGAGCTCCATGACCTCGATATCGGAAAGCGAGTCGATGTCTTCGTGCTTGCCGCTCGAGTTGTAGATCTTGGTCACGAACTTGCGCAGATCCACGAGCTTGGCCTGCGCTTTCAGCATTTCGCCGATCTTGAGTCCCAGGCCTTTGGCAGCCCACCCCAGGTGCGTCTCGAGAATCTGGCCGACGTTCATGCGCGAGGGCACACCCAGCGGGTTCAGCACGATATCGAGCGTCGTGCCGTCCGCCATGTGCGGCATGTCTTCGACCGGCGTGATTTTCGAAATCACGCCCTTGTTGCCGTGACGGCCCGCCATCTTGTCGCCAGGCTGCAGGCGGCGCTTGACGGCGATATAGACCTTGACCATCTTCTGCACGCCCGGCGGCAGTTCGTCGCCGCTGGTGAGCTTCTTTTTCTTCTCTTCGAACGCCTTGTCGAACTCGACGCGTTTCTGCGCCAGGCTCTCCTTCAACTGCTCCATCTGGCGGTTGACCTTGTCGTTCGCGATGTCGATGTCGAACCAGCTGTGGCGCTCGACTTCCGTCAGGTAAGTCTTGGCGATCTTGGCGCCCTTGACGAGCTTCTTCGGCCCCTTGTTGGCGGTCTTGCCGATCAGCAGGCGTTCGACGCGCATGAAGGTGTCGTCTTCGACGATACGCATCTGGTCGGCGAGGTCTTTCTTGTAACGCTTCAACTCGTCGTCGATGATCTGCTGGGCGCGCTTGTCGCGCTCGATGCCTTCGCGCGTGAACACCTGCACGTCGATCACGGTGCCCGACATGCCCGAGGGCACGCGCAGGCTCGTGTCTTTGACGTCCGAGGCCTTCTCGCCGAAGATCGCGCGCAGGAGCTTCTCTTCCGGCGTGAGCTGGGTTTCGCCCTTTGGCGTCACCTTGCCGACCAGCACGTCACCCGCCTCGACTTCGGCGCCGATGTAAATAATGCCCGACTCGTCGAGATTACCCAGCTGCGTTTCCGACAGATTGGAAATATCGCGCGTGATCTCTTCCGGTCCCAGCTTCGTATCGCGAGCGACCACCGACAGTTCCTCGATGTGGATCGAGGTGAAGCGCTCGTCGGCAACCACGCGCTCGGAGATCAGGATCGAATCCTCGAAGTTGTAACCATTCCACGGCATGAACGCGACCAGCATGTTCTGGCCGAGTGCGAGCTCGCCCATGTCGGTCGAAGCGCCATCGGCCACCACGTCGCCCTTGGCGATGTGATCGCCGACGCGCACAAGCGGGCGCTGGTTGATATTGGTGTTCTGGTTCGAGCGCGTGTATTTGACGAGATTGTAGATATCGACGCCGACTTCACCGGCGGTCGCCTCTTCGTCATTGACGCGCACCACGATGCGGCTCGCGTCGACATAGTCGACGATGCCGCCGCGATTGGCGCGCACGGCGGTTCCCGAGTCGACCGCGACGGTGCGCTCGAGCCCGGTCCCGACCAGCGGCTTTTCGGCGCGCAGGCAAGGCACGGCCTGCCGTTGCATGTTCGAGCCCATCAACGCGCGGTTCGCATCATCGTGCTCGAGGAACGGAATCAGCGAGGCGGCAACCGATACGATCTGCGCCGGCGCCACGTCCATGTACTCGATGCGGTCCGGGGTCGCCAGCGTGAATTCGTTCTTGTTGCGGCAGGAGACGAGTTCGTCGGTGAACTTGTTTTTCTTGTCGAGCTCGGCGTTCGCCTGCGCGATCACGTACTTGCTTTCCTCGATGGCCGACAGATAGTGAATTTCGTCGGTCACGTGGCCGGTCTTGACGACGCGATAAGGCGTCTCGAGAAAACCGTACTCGTTGGTACGCGCATACAGCGCGAGCGAATTGATGAGGCCGATGTTCGGGCCTTCCGGCGTCTCGATCGGGCACACGCGTCCGTAGTGGGTCGGATGCACGTCACGCACTTCGAAGCCGGCGCGCTCACGCGTGAGGCCGCCCGGTCCCAGCGCCGATACGCGGCGCTTGTGGGTGATCTCGGACAACGGATTGGTCTGGTCCATGAACTGCGACAGCTGCGAGGAGCCGAAGAATTCGCGGATCGCCGCCGAAACCGGCTTGGCGTTGATCAGATCGTGCGGCATCAGGTTTTCCGATTCCGCCTGGCTCAAACGTTCGCGCACTGCGCGCTCGACGCGCACGAGACCCGCGCGGAACTGGTTTTCCGCCAGTTCGCCGACCGAACGCACGCGGCGATTGCCGAGGTGGTCGATATCGTCGATCTCGCCGCGGCCGTTGCGCAGTTCCACGAGGATCTTGATGACCGCGACGATGTCTTCCTTCGACAGCGTGCCGGCACCCGTCAGTTCCGAGCGGCCGACGCGGCGGTTGAATTTCATGCGGCCGACGGCCGACAGGTCGTAACGGTCTTCCGAGAAGAAGAGTCCGTTGAAGAGCGTCTTGACCGCGTCTTCGGTCGGCGGTTCGCCGGGGCGCATCATGCGATAGATCGCGACCATCGCCGCCATCTGGTCGACGGTCTCGTCGACGCGCAGCGTTTGCGAAATGTAGGAACCCTGGTCGAGATCGTTGGTATAGATCGTCTGGATCTTTTCCACACCCGCATCGGTGAGCTTCTTCAGCAGGTCTTCTGTGATCTCGTCGTTCGCGTTGGCGACGATTTCACCGCTTTCCTTGTCGATCACGTTCTGCGCGAGTACGCGGCCCAGCAGGAATTCCTGCGGCACGCTGATTTTCTCGAGTTTCGCTTCCTGCATTTCGCGCACGTGCTTGACCGTGATGCGCTTGTCTTTGGCGACTATCGTCTTGCCCGATTTGGTGGCGAAGTCGAAGCGCGCGATCTCGCCGCGCAGGCGTTCCGGCACCAACTCGAACTCGATGTGGTCTTTGTGCAGGCGGAACGCATCGAACGCGAAAAATTCGGCCAGGATTTGCTCGGGCGTGTACGACAGCGCCTTCAGCAATATGGTCACTGGCATCTTGCGGCGGCGGTCGACGCGGAAATACAGGTAATCCTTCGGGTCGTACTCGAAATCGAGCCACGAGCCGCGATACGGAATGATGCGCGCCGAAAAGAGCAGCTTGCCCGACGAATGGGTCTTGCCGCGGTCGTGCTCGAAGAACACGCCGGGCGAACGGTGCAATTGCGAGACGATCACGCGCTCGGTGCCGTTGATCACGAACGAACCGGTGGTGGTCATGAGCGGAATTTCGCCCATGTAAACTTCCTGCTCTTTCACTTCCTTGACGGTCGGCTTGGACGCTTCCTTGTCCATGATCGTCAGGCGCACCTTGGCGCGCAGGGGTGCTGCGAACGTGAGCCCGCGCTGCTGGCATTCCTTGACGTCGAACGGCGGCTCGCCGAGGACGAAGCTCACGAACTCCAGCCGCGCATTTTTCGAATGGCTTTCGATCGGGAAAATGCTCTGGAACGCGGCCTGCAGGCCTTCGCTCTTGCGCGCGTCCGGGGCGACGAATTCCTGCAGAAACGCGGCATAGGAATCCAGTTGCGTTGCCAGCAGGTACGGCACCGGCAGCACGCTCGCCCGTTTGGCGAAGCTTTTACGGATACGTTTTTTTTCAGTGAACGAGTAGCTCATTGGGGCTCCTCTAGTGTGAAATGCGGGGTGAAAGACTGTCCAGGACCCAGCGCACCGCGAAGCGATGCGCTCGGCCGTGGCTGGTCCGCCACGAAAACAATAGGGAAAAGCTGGCGGTTGCCCGCCAGCCCCGTTGCGTCTGTCAAACTATTTGATTTCAGCCGTTGCGCCGGCTTCGATCAGTTGCTTGAGTATCGCGTCCGCGTCGGCCTTCGACACGCCTTCTTTGACCGCTTTCGGTGCGGCATCGACGAGGTCCTTGGCTTCTTTCAAGCCCAGGCCCGTCACTGCGCGTACGACTTTGATCACATTGACCTTGCTCGCGCCGGAGTTGCTGAGATGCACGGTGAACTCGGTCTGCTCGGCGGACGATGCTGCTGCACCGCCACCTGCCGCAGGGGCGGCTACGGCAACGGCGGCCGCGGCTGCCGAAACGCCGAATTTCTCTTCCATGTCCTTGATCAGACCCGACAGTTCGAGCACCGTCATGCCGGAAATTGCGTCGAGGATTTCTGCTTTTGCTAATGCCATGATGTTCTCCTAAAGATTAGTCTGTAAGTGAAGCACGCTGCTTTAAGCAGCCTGCTTTTCTTTCTGGTCCCGCACGGCGGCGAGCGTGCGCACGAACCTGCCGGGCACTTCGTTCAGTGTCCGCACGAACGTTGCGATCGGCGCCTGCATGGTTCCCAACAGCTTGCCGATGAGTTCCTCACGGCTCGGCATGGAGGCCAGATTGGCCACGTCTTTTGCAGACATGACCAGGTTGGCCAGCGCGCCGGCTTTGATGACGAACTTATCGTTGCTCTTTGCGAAGTCATGCAATACCTTCGCGACCTTCACCGGATCGCTGCAGATGCCGTACGCGAGCGGACCGACCATTTTGTCGGACAGTCCGGCGAACGGTGTTGCAGCGACGGCGCGGCGCGCGAGCGTATTCTTGAGGACGCGCAGATAAACGCCCGAGCCGCGCGCTTGCTTGCGCAGATCGGTCATTGCCGCGACCCCAAGACCGCGATACTCGGCGACTACGATGGCCTGCGCCTGCGCAACCTGCGCGCCGATTTCGGCCACCACCGCCTGTTTCTCTTCCAGATTAAGACCCAAGGCCTACCTCCATTCGTTAATGGCTACGCACTCTTACTGACATCCGTAACCGACCCACGGCGACCTCAGCTCCAGGCATTAGCAACAAACCTGATTCGTCGGGACACGCCGTCTGCGTAGGGTGCTGCGCGTGAAGAAGTGAAGGGTGAAGAGTGAAGGGTAGCTTCGCTCTGAACCGTTTTACTCAGTCACGCCAATTCCCAATTAAATTTCGGGCTAAGGGTCAATGGTTCGGGTTCCGGTTTTACCCTTCACCCTTCACGCACTCACCCTTCACCCTCAATCCCTACGGTCTTTGACAACCTGCCGGCGCCGCAATCTTCCGCAAACACCAGCAGCCCAAAGCCTTCACTACCAATACTTAACTACCAATTCGAAAATTCATTACGCTTGCGTGCCGCCTTGATCGATGCGCACGCCCACACCCATGGTGCTCGATACCGAAACCTTCTTCAGGTAAATGCCTTTGATGCCGGTGGGGCGCGATTTGTTCACTGCATCGAGCAGCGCTTTCATGTTTTCGACCAGCGCGTCGACGGTAAAAGACGCGCGGCCGATCGTGCATTGCACGATGCCGGTCTTGTCGGCGCGATATTGAACCTGGCCCGCTTTCGCGTTTTTCACGGCGGCGGCGACGTCTTGCGTGACAGTGCCGACTTTCGGGTTCGGCATCAGGCCGCGCGGGCCGAGGATCTGGCCCAACTGGCCGACGACCCGCATCGTGTCGGGAGTCGCGATGACGACGTCGAAATCCATTTTGCCGCCTTTGATTTCGGCCGCCAGATC
>CAZEAX010000333.1:0-5665 GCA_964510405.1 uncultured Streptomyces sp.
GCCTACCTCGGCCGCTTCAACTTCAAGGGCACCGATCAGAGCAAGAAAGTCGGCAACCTGTCCGGCGGCGAGCGCGGGCGCCTGCATCTCGCGGCGACGCTGATCGCCGGCGGCAACGTGCTGCTGCTCGACGAACCGTCGAACGATCTCGACGTCGAAACGCTGCGCGCGCTCGAAGACGCGCTGCTCGAATTCGCCGGCAGCATCCTCGTCATCTCGCACGATCGCTGGTTCCTCGACCGCATCGCGACGCACATCCTCGCGGCCGAAGGCGATTCGAAGTGGACGTTCTTCAACGGCAACTACCAGGAATACGAAGCCGACAAGAAGAAGCGTCTCGGCGAAGAGGGCGCCAAGCCCAAGCGCATCCGGTTCAAGCCGCTGAAATGACGCCGTAATATTCCCGCTCGCCGAAGGCGGGGCGGGCGCGTGCGCAATTTCGTCCGCATGGCCTCAAGCCGGCGGCCGGTCCGGCCGTAATTGAAGTAGTCACAAATGCCGGCCGCGCGAGATGCCGCTCACCCAGCTCAAACCCACTGAACATTTCATCGGCCGGTTCCGTGTCCTGAGCGTGCTCGGGCGCGGCTCCGAAGGTGTGGTGTATCTCGCCAACGATCCCAAGCTCGGGCGCGAAGTCGCGATCAAGACGACTTCGCTGGGCGCTGACCCGGATCCGGTCCTCGCCGAACTGCTGCTGACCACCGCGCAAACCGCCAGCAAGCTGAGCCACCCGAACATCGTGCCGGTGTTCGAAGCTGGCATCCACGAGGGTTCGCCCTACGTGGTGTTCGAATACGTCGAGGGCCGCACGCTCTCTCAGCGGCTTCACGCCGACGGCCCGATGCCGATGGCGGCCGCGACCGTGATGATGAGCCAGATCCTCGCCGGCATGGCGCAGATTCACGAGCGCGGCCTCATCCACGGCGACATCAAGCCGGCCAACATCCTGGTCGGCGAAAACAATCGCGCGCGCGTGGCCGACTTCGGCCTCCTGCGCGACGAGCACGCGACCAACATCGATCAATCCTCGGGCACGCTGCGCTACATGAGTCCCGAGTGCTTCGACAGCCGCCCCACCGACTGCCGGCGCGACGTCTACGCGCTGGGACTGCTTTTCTACGAGATGCTCGCCGGCGAGGCCGTCGTCACCCGGATCGAAGACCCGCCGGCGATGATCGCGCAGATCATCAACGAGATTCCGGCGCCGCCGTCGGCCAAAAACCCGCGCGTCGCGCCCGAGATCGACGCCATCGTGCTGAAGGCGCTGCGCAAGGACCCCGCGCAGCGCTTCGCCAACGCCGGCGAAATGAAGCGCGAGCTCGACCGTATCCGCGTGACCGACAGTTCGCACCTAAAAGTGAGCGAGGCGGTCGTCCACGGCACGGTCGAATTCCTGCTCCGCCGCATGGCCCACAAGAGCGATTTCCCCGCGCTGTCGGCCAGCGTCACGAGCATCAACCGGATGTCCGCGGAAATCGACACGGTGTCGATCAAAACGCTGTCCGACACGGTGGTGCGCGATTTCGCGCTCACGCAGAAGGTGCTGCGCCTCGTCAATTCGGCGGCGGTCGGCGCCGGCAAAGTCACCCGCGTGTCGGATGCGATCGCGATCCTCGGCGTCGGCCGGTTGCGCGCGCTCGCCACCGCGATGATGCTCGCGAGCGGCGGCGGCGGCAAAAAATCCCCGGCGATCGCGGCCGCGTTCACCGACGCGTTCGTGGCCGGCCTGATCTCGCGCAACGTCGGGCGCATCAGCGGGCTTGCCGCCGTCGAGGAGCTGTTCATCTGCGGGATGTTCAGCCCGCTCGGCGAGCTGCTCACGATCTACTACCTCGCCGAGGAATACAGCGAGATCGTGCGCCGCGTGTATTACGAAAGCGCGCAGGCCGACGCCGCCGCGCGCGCGGTGCTCGGCATCAGTTTCGAAGAGCTCGGCATCGCGGTCGCGCGCCAGTGGCAGTTTCCGCCGGAGTTCGTCACCGCGCTCACGCCGCTGCCGGCGGGCGGGCTCAAGCCCGTGCGCGAGCCGGCCGAACGCATGTGGCAGTGCGCCGGCTATGCGCGCGAGTTGTGCACGCTCGCGCGCACGGGCGACGCCGCCGCGCGCGAGGCCGCGCTCGACGCGCACATCGCGCGCTTCGCGCCGGTCATCCGCATCGACGCGGCCATGGTGCGCGAACTGATGACGCGCTCGATCGAAGTCGCGGGCAACTACACCGCGGCGGCGGGCTTCGCGGTTTCGAAAACGGCCATGCTGATGGGCATGAGCGCGCTGTGCGGCATCGACCAGCGCGCCGACGCGGCGTCGCGCGTCTCGTCTCCGACCGCCGACGAAAAAACCGTCCTCGTTGCCAGGACGCCGCCGGCCGGCTGGCGCGCGCGCATCGCGCAGGCGTTGCGAGCGGTGTTCTAAATCACGTTTTTTCCCGTCGCGGGACGGAGCGCAGCCGCAAGGCAATGAAACGCTGCTCGCGCGCGACGAGGCGCGGTAGAATTCGATACCGCCCCGCCATGAATGACTCCCTCGATTATCGTTCGCGTGCCCGCGCCGCATTGCTCTCGGCGTTGTTGTTGATTCCCGGCGCGGCGCGCGCAGCATCTGCCGAATGCGTGCCGGTGGGCGCGTGGGCGTCGCTCACTGCGGCGGGACCCAAACCGGTTGCGGGCGGCGAGCTCATCGCGCGTCTCGCCCGGCAACCGGTCGTGCTGCTCGGCGAAGAGCACGACAGCGCGGAAGACCACCGCTGGCAACTGCAGACGCTGACCGAGCTGCACGCCATGCACCCGCGCATGGCGCTCGCGTTCGAAATGTTTCCGCGGCGCGTGCAGCCGGTGCTCGATCGCTGGGTCGCGGGCGAATACACCGAAGCGGAATTTCTGAAGGCGGTCGAGTGGAACCGCGTGTGGGCGTTCGACCCCCAGCTGTATCTGCCGATCTTCAATTTCGCGCGCATGAACCGCATTCCAATGGTCGCGATGAACGTCGAACGCGAGCTCGTGCGCGCGGTGGGCGCGAAGGGTTACGACGGCGTGCCGGCGGACCATCGCGAAGGCGTGACGAAACCCGCGCCGCCGTCCGACGCGTACGTCGATTTTCTGGTGCCGATCTATCAGGACCATCCCGCCGACTCCGCCGCTCCGAAGGAGGGCGCCTTCGACCGCAACGATGCCGCGTTCCGCCGTTTCGTCGAATCGCAGCAGCTGTGGGACCGCGCCATGGCGCAGGCCATCGCGGGCGCGGCGGCGCGGCCGGGCGCGCCGCTCGTCGTCGGCATCCTCGGCAGAGGCCACGTCATGCACGGCTACGGCGTGCCGCATCAGTTGCGCGATCTCGGCGTGAAGAACGTGTCGGCGCTGTTGCCGTGGCCGCAGGACGGCGATTGCAAGCGGCTCGCCGCGGGTTACGCCGACGCCTTGTTCGGCGTGGCCGCGGAGCCGCAAGCGGACGCGGCGGCGCAGCGCCCCCTGCTCGGCGTGCAGATCGATACCAAGGGCGGCGGCGTGCGCGTGCTGGCCGTGACCAAAGGCAGCATTGCGGAAGCGGCGGGCGTCCGCGACGGCGACGTGCTCAGCGAAGCCGCGGGCGTGCCGTTGAAGGAGTTCATGGATTTGCGCACGGTCGTCCAGCGCCAGGCGCCCGGCACGTGGCTGCCGCTCAAGATCAGGCGGCAAAACGAGACGCTCGAGCTCGTCGCGAAATTTCCGCCGGCGAAGCCGTGATGAATTCCGCGCGCGGGCCCGGAGCGATTTTCTTTCTCATCGTTGCGTGCTGCATCGCTGCGCCGGCTTTTGCCGCCGCGCCGGTCGGCCATGACATCACCGTGCGCATCGATCCTGCGTCGCGCGCGCTCGACGGCACTGCGGCCGTCGTCGTTCCCCCGGGAAAATCCGTCGAACTGACGCTCGCGCAGCGTTTCGCCGTCGAACGCATCACGGTCGACGGCAGGACGGCAGCAGCGCCGCGCGTTGCGAACGGGCTTACCATCTGGCGCCTCGCTGCATCCGACGCTCCGCAGAAAATCGAGATACGCTGGCACGGCAAGCTCGACGCGCTCGATGCGACACTCGGTCATCGCGATACGCTGACCGCGTCTTCGCCGGTGACGGGTGCCGAAGGCACGTTTCTGCCGGATGCGAGCGCGTGGTATCCGCAGGTGCGCGGCGGCGTGCCCGGTTATCGCGTGACGATCGCATTGCCGCGGGGGCAGCGCGGGCTCGTGCCCGGCCGTCTCGTCGAAGAAAGACAAACGGCGCGCGGCTACCGCGCGCGCTTTGAATTTTTGCATCCGGCGGAAGGCATCGACCTGATGGCGGGGCCGTATCGCGTCGACACCCGCGCGATCCAGACCGCGCACGGCAAGACCGTCGCGCTGCGCACGTACTTTCATCCGCAGATCGCGGAACTCTCGGCGGACTATCTGGATGCAGTCAAGGGTTACCTCGATCTCTACGAGAGCAGCATCGGCGAATATCCGTACACCGAGTTCAGCATCGTCTCGAGCCCGACGCCGACGGGCTTCGGCATGCCGACACTCACCTATCTCGGCATCGACGTGTTGCGGCTGCCGTTCATCCGCGCGACTTCGCTCGGCCACGAGATCCTGCACAACTGGTGGGGCAACGGCGTTTATCCCGATTACGCGCGCGGCAACTGGTCGGAAGGGCTCACGACGTTCATGGCCGACTACGCGTACAAGGAGCGCGAGAGCGACGCCGCGGCGCGCGCGATGCGGCTCGAATGGCTGCGCGATTTCGCGGCGGTGCCGGCGGGCCAGGACCGGCCGCTCGCCGAATTCACGTCGCGCACGCACGGCACTTCGCAGATCGTCGGCTACAACAAGGCGGCGATGGTGTTCGTGATGCTGCGCGATCTCATCGGCCGCGACGCTTTCGACGCGGGCATCAAGCGGTTCTGGCGCGACTACCGGTTCAAGACCGCTTCCTGGAGCGCGCTCGAAAAATCTTTCGCCGCCGAATCGAAGCGCGACCTGTCGGCGTTCTTCGCGCAATGGCTCGCGCGTCAGGGCGCGCCTGCGCTGCGCATCGAAGCGGCCGATACCGAAGGAAGCCAGGTTCGCGTGAAGCTCGAGCAGCAGAAGCCGGCGTATCGATTGCACGTGCCGCTCGTCTTGCGCCGCGAAAACGGCGGCGACGTGCGCTATGCCGATTTCGATCAGGACAGCGCGACGTTCGCGTTCAAAGTCGATGCGCGGCCGGCGGAAATCGCGCTCGATCCGGATATCCGGCTCTTTCGCCGGCTGGGCGCGGAAGAAGCGCCGCCGATCCTGCGCCAGGTGATGATCGATCCGTCGACGCTGACGGTGTTGGCGGGCGCAGCGGGGCCGGTGCATGAAACTGCGCGGCAGCTCGCCGCGCAAATGCAGGACGAGCCGCCGCGTTTCAAAGCGGAGAACGACAAGTTAGGCAGCGTGCCGCTGCTGTTGATCGGCCTCACCGACGACGTCGACCGCTGGCTCAAGGGCCGCGGTTTTCCCGCGCGGCCCGCGGAGCTGTCGCAAGGCAGCGCCGCCGCGTGGACCGCAGCGCTGCCGCAGGGCCGGTCAATCGCAGTCGTGTCCGCGCGCGATGCCGAATCGCTCGCGGCGCTCGTGCGGCCGCTGCCGCACTACGGGCGCAGGAGTTACGTTGTGTTCGACGGCGCGAA
>CAZEAX010000334.1:0-5657 GCA_964510405.1 uncultured Streptomyces sp.
GAAGCGGGCGTGCCGGGATTCGAAAACGTCACGTGGTACGGCATGTTCGCGCCGACCAGAACGCCGCACGACATCATCGTCAAGCTCAACCAGCAGGTCGTAAAAATTCTCGCGGAGCCGGAAATGGCGCAACGCCTCGCCAGCCAGGGGGCCGAACCGCGCAGCAGCACGCCGGAAGAACTCGTGAAGTTCATGCGCGTGGAGTCGGCGCGCTGGAAGAAAGTCATCCAGGCGGCCGGCATCAAACTCGAATGAGGCGGGCGATCTTTCGAGTTCGCGCCAGCTTTTAGCGGCCGTCGCCGGCAAGAGCGGCGACAAAGCCGGCCGCGGCAAGCGCGGCGACGATTTCCACCGCGTGCGCGTGATTGCGCGTTTGCAGCACGAATTCGACGACCGCGGACTGTACCGGCAAATGCGTAAATTTGCGCTGGTGATGAACTTCTTCGATGTTCGCGTTGGCCGCCGCGATGCGAGTAGTGACCTCGGCGAGTGAGCCGGGTAGATCGGTGAGTTCCACGTTAAGCCGGGTCAATCGTCCGGCACGCACCATGCCGCGCTCGATGATGTCGGCGAGCATCAGCGGATCGATATTGCCGCCGCATAAAATCAGTCCGACGTGCCTGCCCCTGAACCGCTCGGGATAAGCGAGCAATGCGGCAAGGCCCGCCGCGCCCGCACCTTCGACGACCGTTTTTTCGATTTCAAGCAGCATCACAACCGCTTGTTCGAGCGCGCCTTCACCGACCAGCACGATGTCATCGACGAGTTTGCGCACGATCGGCAACGTAAGCGAGCCGGGCGTCTTGACGGCGATGCCTTCGGCGATGGTGTTCGTGCCGCATTCAGCCGGCTCGCCGCGGATGGCGCGATACATCGACGGATACCGTTCGGTCTGCACGCCGACGATCTCGATTCCCTGCTTGATCGCCTTCGCGGCGGTCGCGACACCGGCGATCAACCCGCCGCCGCCGATGGGCACGATCAACACTTCGAGCTGCGGCCACGCCGCCAGCATTTCGAGGCCCAGCGTGCCCTGCCCCGCGATGATTCTCTCATCGTCGTACGGATGCACCATCGTGAGTCCGCGCGCCGCCGCAACGGCCAGCGCATGCGTCTGAGATGCATCGAAGCTGTCGCCGTGCAATATCACTTCGCCGCCGTGGCTGCGCGTGCGCTCGATTTTTGTATTGGGCGTGAACCGCGGCATCACGATAACGGACGAAATGCCGAGCCGGTGCGCGTGATAAGCAACACCTTGCGCGTGATTGCCCGCCGACGCGGCTATCACGCCGGCCGCGCGTTGCTGCGGCGTCAATGACAGCAGCTTGTTGAGCGCTCCGCGTTCCTTGAAAGCTGCGGTAAATTGCAGATTTTCAAACTTGAGATGCACTTCCGCACCGGTCACTTCCGACAGCGTGCGCGAATACAGGCACGGCGTGTCGGCAACCGCATCCTGCAGTGCCGCGGCCGCGTCGCGGATATCGGCAAGCGTGACCGGCATGGTCAGCGCACCTTGAACTTGAGGCTGCGCATGAAGCTTTCACCTTCCTTGCGCAGGGCGGCACTGAGTTCGGTGCCAAGTTCGGCCGTGCGCCCGCGTTCAGAGTAACCGACGTCGACCACCAGATCTCTCTTTTCCGGATGCAGGCAGGTGACGCCGAAATCTTCCGCCAGCAGCGTTCGGTTGCGCGCAAGCACGGCATTGCGGTCGGTATGCTTCAAGCGATAACGCACGCACCATGCCGGATACGTGTCGTCCACTGCTGATTCGAATTCGATGACCTTGAATTGCGTCGGATCGAACTCGGCTGTGCGCAACTTGTTCACGTAGTCCTGAAACTGTTCGCGCGTTTCAAATTTTTCGTCGATTAATCCGGATGTCGCCAAGGTGCCAAACGAATGCGTCGACGAGGCAATTCTTTTACCGAACTGTACCTGCTCGCGGTCGCGCTGCATTTCGAACCAGCCTTTTCCCGGTGGCGGCGACACGCTGTAACCGTCCAGCTCATAGACCGCGGCGGGATCGGTAATCGGCTTGGCATGAAATTGCGCCGCCGCATCGTGCGCGATCGATGTACTCGCGAGCAGACCGCATAAAGCAATGCGCGCGATTGTTTGCCACATGCGGCTCGCTCGTTTCAACGGCATATCATCAACCAGTCTACGGCGACGGTTCCGTCTGCGCCAGCACGCACCGGATTCAAATCGAGTTCAGCCAGCCGCGCGCCGGCCGCAGCGCCAAAGCGCGACACGGCGCTGATCTGATGCGCCAACGCCGTGCGGTCCACCGGCGGCTCGCCGCGGACCCCGTTCAGGATGCCGCCGGACTTGAGCTCATCGAGCATGCGCACGGCCTCCATCGTGGAGACCGGCGCTTTGCGAAATGTGACGTCCTTCAGCACTTCGACATGGATGCCGCCGAGGCCGGCCATTACGACTACGCCGAATACGGGATCATGCTGCAGCCCGATCACCATATCGACGCCGCTACCGGCCATCTGCTGGATTATTACGCCGTCGACGGCCGCATCAGCCTTGTAACGTCTGGCGTTTTCGGTAACGTGCATAAAAGCTGCAGCCACTGCCGCGGCGTCACGCAGGCCGAGCGCAACGCCGCCGGCTTCGGTCTTATGCGGGATGTTCCGCGATTCGATTTTCAAGGCGACCGGATAGCCTATGCGTTCCGCGCAGGCCACGGCTTCCGCGGAAGTGTGCGCGAGTTCGCTGCGCGCGAGTACGACCCCGCAGCCTTGCAGGAGTTTCGCGCCTTCAAGCGTCGATACCGGCCCGGCCTGCGCGGGAAGATCAAGCGACGGCAACTGCAACGCAGCAGGTCCTGCGCGTTCGCTCTGCCACCGCCGCCGCATCGACGCATAGTTCGCGAGCGCCGCGACGGCATCGACCGCCGGCTCCGCGCCGCGCATGACAGCGATGCCGCGCGAGCGTAGCGCATGCAGCGCCCTGTCTGATGCAGCGACCCAGCAGACGACGAACGGCTTCGTCACCTGCGCCTTGATTTCTTCGAAGATCGTGATGAGCGTGTCAACATAGGCATCCATCAATTGCAGCCAGATGATGCCGATGTGCACCTGCGGATCGGCCATCACGATCTTTACGCTTTCGCGCAACAGCGCGGGATTGGCGACGAACTGGCCCGTGACATCGACCGGGTTGCCGCAAGCGCCAAAGCCGGGAATGGTCGCGCGCAACGCGTTCTGCGTCGCATCGCCGAGCACGGGCACGCGCAGTCCAAGCTCTTCCGCGCGATCCGCCATCAATACGCCGGCGCCGCCGGATTGCGTCACGATCCCGAGACCGTTGCCTTGCGGCAGGCCGCAGTAGGTAAATCCTTCGACGATATCGAGCATGTGCTCTTCATTGCGTGCGCGGATGATTCCATGCTCGCGGATCACGCCGTCGAACACCGCATCGGCGCCCGCGAGCGAACCCGTGTGCGAGGCCGCGGCGCGCGCGCCTGCGTCGCTCTTGCCGACCTTCGTCAACACCAGTGGCTTGCCGGCGCCGAGCGCAAACTCCGCGAGCTCGATCAATTCCGTGCCGTCGCGCAGGCCTTCGATGTAACCGGCGCCGACCTCGATGCGCGGATCGGCCAGCACCTCGCGCATGACCTGCGCAAACGTCACATCGCTTTCGTTGCCGGTATTGACGAAGTAGCCGAGACCCAGTTCGCGACGCCGCGCCAACGCCGCAATTGCGGTGCCGAAGGCGCCGGATTGCGTGACAAAACCGACTGGTCCGGGTGGCGTCGCGCCGTCAGCGAATTGGCCGAACGTCGCGATCACGCGTTCGAACGCGTTGATCAACCCGAGGCAGTTCGGTCCGCACAGGCGCATGCCGTACTCGCGCGCGACCGCACTGACTTCGGATTCGAGCGCGCGTCCCGCCGCGCCGAGTTCGGCGAATCCCGAACTGAACACGATCACGGCGCCGGCGCGATGCGCGCCAAGTTCGCGCAGCACGGCGGCGACAAATTTCGCGGGCACCGCTACAATCGCGAGATCGACAGGGCCCGGAATGGCCGCGACCGAGGGAAAGCACGCGAGCCCGTTGATCGCATCGTATTTCGGATTTACCGGATAAATGCGGCCGGCATAGCCTTTGTCGAGCAGGTGCTTGAGCGGCCTGCCGTTGACCTTGGCGAATTCAGAGGACGCGCCGATGATCGCAATCGAAGCGGGATTCAGCAACGCTCGCAGGGAGTTCATCGGTTGGTCGAAGCAAGGGTGGCTGACGGGCTGTAACGCACTCCGCTATTCTACCCTGCGCGCGCAACGGCACTGCGCCGTGCCGCGGCTTTAGCGTACTACCAACACCGGTATCTTCGAATGCGTGAGGACCTTGGACGTCTCGCTGCCTAGCAGCAGGCTGGCGAGCCCGGTGCGCCCATGCGAGCTCATTACGATCAGGTCGCATTTGGCTTTTTTCGCGTGCTGCAGGATCGCCTCGTACGGCCGGATGCCGCGGCCCACGACCGTTTCGCATTTGAGCCCCGCGCTGTGTACGTCCGCGGCCACCGCGTCGACGATTTTTTTCGCTTGCTTTGCAGTCTGCTCGTCGAAGCGTTTCTTGAGCGCGCCGACGTTCGGCAATACGAAGCCCTCGTCGATCACCATCTCAAATTCTGGCGCGACGTTCAGCACGGTAATTTTCGCTCCGAGCGTCTGCGCGAGCGCAAGCCCCTGCTTTACGCCTTTGGCAGCCAGCCGGGAGCCGTCGGTTGGCAGCAATATGTGTTTATACACGCGAACTCCTCAATCAATACGGGGTGACAATGCGAACGGCGATTCTCAGTGCGTCCGCCAACTCCGCGGACCAGCTACGCGAGCATCGTCTAGTGCGGCTTGTCGAGCAGGTGCCGCGGCACGGGCACGGCCACGACCTCGATGCCCTCCTCGCGCAACTCCTCGACCTCCTCGTGCGAAGCGTTGCCGCGGATTTTCCTCTCGGGCGCCTCCTGATAGTGGATCTTGCGCGCCTCTTCGGGAAATTCATTGCCGACGTCTTCGGTGTTAGCAATCAGGTGCTCGATCATCCGCGTCACTTCCGCGCCGATGTTCACGTATTGATCGGGCACTACCGGCGATTTTTCCGCGCCTGTTTCGCGCTGAGGCGCCTCGGGCGCGCTGCCGGTATTCACGTAAGGCGCGTGCAGCCCCTTGCTGACCGTCGTGCTGCCGCATAGCGGGCAATTGAGTTGCGTCGCCTGCTGCTGGCGTTCGAAATCCGCCGCCGAAGCGAACCAGCCTTCGAAGCGGTGGTCATTGCCGCAGGTTAGATTGAAAACGATCATGGCGGCTAGCTTACCATTGCCTTCGCGGGTGTCCAGTGAAGGAGGTCACGCGCCGATAGTCTGGTGCCCGGAGCCGGACTCGAACCGGCACAGCCGTTTCCAGCCGAGGGATTTTAAGTCCCTTGTGTCTACCAGTTTCACCATCCGGGCAAAATGTGGAGGCGCGGGGCGGAGTCGAACCGCCCTGGAAGGATTTGCAATCCTCTGCATAACCGCTTTGCTACCGCGCCGAAGTCCGTCGCCAAAACTAAAACGGGAAAGCGAAGTCTGCGTACAGGCTCGCTTTCCCGGAATCTGGAGCGGGAAAGGAGGCTCGAACTCCCGACCTCAACCTTGGCAAGGTTGC
>CAZEAX010000335.1:0-5654 GCA_964510405.1 uncultured Streptomyces sp.
TCGCCCTGTTCCTTAACGACACACGCCGGCCGCGCGCGAGTCGGCGGCTGTTAGAAACGCCACACCAACAAGAAACCCAGGCCGTGGGTGGGGGTTTTATTGGTTGCGAGCCGCCGCCTTCATAAAGTGACGCGCATTTGCGCACGACAACAAGGAGTTCATTATGGACAATCGAATGTTGGTGAGATCAGTGTTATATGCGATGACCGTGGGCATGAGCGTCGCCGCAATGGCGCAGGTAGTGTCAGGAACCGCAGGCGCGGGCGGTGGAGCATCGGCGGGAACATCAGGCTCTATCGGCGCCACGTCTGCACCTATGAGCGGTGCGCCGATTGGCAGCCCGCCAATGGCAACGCCTCAAACCGGAACGCAGCCGCAACCTGGGATGCAAAACCCCACCGTTCCGGGCCAGCGCATCAATTCATCGAATGGCGTGACAACGCAAGGCGTTGTCGGCGTCCCCAGCATGACGGCACCGTGTTCCAACAGTACGCCTGGTAACACGTCGATGAGCAATTGTTAGAAGCACCGCAGCGTAAATAAACCCGGGTTTCGGCCTGGGTGTTTTGTTGGTCGGTCGACGCCCTCGCGTCGCTATGGGTCGAGATGCTCGCGGATATTATTGTTCTCGTAATTTCCAGCCTAATGTGACAGCTAAGTCGGCTACCGACCCGAAGCTGCCGGTCGATTTTCTCCAAAGCGGACACTTGCGGTTAACCACTTCGACGACGAGAGCGAGAGCAGAAGCATGCGTTATGAGATCGAGTCCAAGCATGCGTTAGCGGTGTCGTAGGTGCTCTTTTTTCTCTTCCTCGTGCTCTTTTTTCAATGCATTTTGGCGGGCGCGTTGGGAATTTTTAAAAGCGTGCCTGGATCAGAGGACGAAATGATTTCCTTCACCGACTAACTAATGTACCAGGTTAAGTCTTCCGGCAAGAACAATGTCCTGACAGAAGTCTTTGCCATGTCCGGTGCAGCCCCCCTAACCTAAGACTAGCGAAAGTCCGCAAACGACCTAGCGGACGTTCAATGGCCAACCCGGACCATGTCATGCGGGTGGCGTAAGCCCGTGCTGGATGGCGAACTTGACCAGGCTCGCGACGTCGCCGATATGCAATTTTCGCATGAGCCGGCTGCGATAAGTGTCAACCGTCTTCGGCGACAGGCTCAGCGTGGCAGCAATCTGCGAACTCGAGTGCCCTTCAACGACGAGCTGCAGGATCTGACGCTCGCGGCTACTGAGACTTTCGAGCGGACTGTCCCTGGCCTCGCGCGGCGCGCTGTTTGCGACTGCTTCGGCGATTTTCGGGCTGAGATAACGCCGGCCGCCATGCACTGCGCGCACGGCGTCGACCACTTCGTTTGCCGCGGAATCCTTGAGCAGGTAACCGGATGCGCCGGCGTCCAGCGCATGAAACACGTACTCGACGCTCGAATACATCGACAGTACGACCACTTTCACATGCGGCACGCGAATCCGGATCTCGCGCGCCGCCTCAATACCGTTCATCTGAGGCATGGCGACATCCATGACGACCACTGCCGGCTTCAGTTCTGCCGCC
This sequence comes from uncultured Streptomyces sp., assembly GCA_964510405.1. Lineage (GTDB taxonomy): Bacteria > Pseudomonadota > Gammaproteobacteria > Burkholderiales > SG8-41 > PALSA-1004. Next base: position 1,563 of record CAZEAX010000335.1, read on the forward strand.
TGACGCACCGTATCCCGCCCGTCGGCGGCGGTGCCGACGACGCGGATATCGGGCTGCGCGCCGAGAAGGTTCGCCAGACCGACGCGTACGATGGCATGATCGTCGGCAACCAAGACTGTAATTTGCATAGATCAGGGCTTGGGCGACCGGCTCACCATCACGGCACGCTGCATGATAGGACCATTTTCCCGCACGGTTCGGGACACTGACAATGCGCGACCGGCAGGTTCACTGCCTATCCATTTCCGGTGGCTGCGGCTGAATTGGTGGAACTTGAACCGTGGACGGAACCTCTACGATCACGCGCGCGCCTTGGCCAAGCGACGATTCGACGCGCAGTTGCGCACCAATTGCTTCCGCACGCTCGCGCATGTTCACCATGCCAAGGCTCGTCGTCGCGTGCTCAAACCGAGCCGGCAAGCGGTAACCGCGACCATCGTCCGCAATCGTTAAGATCGCCCGCTCCGGACCGGTGTCGAGCGTGATGACGATCTCGGTCGCGTGGGCATGTTTGGCAACATTGGTAAGCGCCTCCTGTGCGATTCTGAACAATGTGGCTTCCGTGTCCGGGGGAAGACGCGGCGCCAGCGGCTCGCCCTTGACCGCAATCGCCAACCCGGTGCGGCCCGCCATCTGCCGCGCATGATGATTGAGCGCCGCCAGCAAGCCCAATTCGTCGAGCCCAGGCGGGCGCAGGTCCGCCATCACGTCACGAATGATTTGCCCCGATGTCGAAAGCAATGATTCGCAATCATCGATGCGGGCAAGGACTTTGCGCAGGCTGTCCTCCGGCAAGTCGCTACGTATCATGTTCAGGTTTAGCGCAAGCGCGGTCACGTTCTGGCCGAGGCGGTCATGCAACTCGCGCGCCAGGCCGCGCCGCGAGTCTTCCTCAACTTCGAACAAACGGCGCGACAATAGACGTAACCGCTGCAAGTATTCGCGCAACTGCTGATCCGCTGCCTTGCGCTCACTGATGTCCTGAATCACCGAAATGGCATGAGTTGGATTGCCGTCCGGTCCATTGACGGCGGACAGCGTAACGTTCACCCAGATGATCTGGCCATCCTTGCGCACGTAGTGCTTCTCGCGCGAGTAGCTCGTGATTTCGCCACGCTGCAGCCGTTCGGAGTACTCGGTTGCGATAGCGTGTTCCTCCGGGGGCGTAATATCCAGCGTCGAGAGCCGCAACATTTCCTCGCGCGTATAGCCGAGGATATCGCACAGTTTCTGGTTGACACGCAGCCAGCGTGTGTTGCGCGAGTCAATACCGCGCAATGCCATGCCGACCTCAGCCTGCTCGAATGCGGCGCGAAAACGCTCCTCGCTTTCCAGAATGGCCGCGGCGGCCTTCTTGAGCGCCGAATTATCGCGCAGAATGATGGAGGCGCCGATGACATCGCCCGCACGGTTCCTGATCGGCGAAAGGCTGGTCGTGACGTCGACCATCTGCCCGCCTTTGGTAACTCGTTGGGTTTCGCGCGGCGCGATATGCTCCCCGCGCAACAGCTGCTCGGTGTTTCGGGCAAGCAGGTTACCCTCTGTCGACGGGAGCAAGATTTCAGTGTGTTGGCCGATTGCCTCGCTCGCGGTATATCCAAACATGCGCTCGGCGCCGGCATTCCACGACAAGATCGTACCATCGAGCGTACGACTGAATATGGCGTCGCTCGCGTTTTCCACAATCGCGGCCAGCTGGGCGCGTGCCTCCTCGGCGTGCCGGCGATCGTTGATGTCGCGAAAAACAATCGAAATTCCGCTCAGCGTCCTGTTCGCATCGTAAATTGGCGATGGCATGATTGAAACATCGATGCGCCGGCCGGACTTGGTCAAGCGCACAGAATCATAGGGTGACGTTGGAATGCCCTGATCGACAAGGGCCCGTTTCGGCTGCACTTCCGACCGGCGCTCAGGCGGGACAAGCAAGGAGAATATGTCTTGGCCCCTGGCTTCAGCCGCGGAATATCCGAACATACGCTCTGCACCGGCATTCCAAGTGAGTATCGTGCCATCGAGACTGCGGCTGACCACGGCATCCTGCGAGTTCTCGACGATCGCAGCCATATGCGCGCGGGCGGTTTCGGCCCGCTTGCGTTCGGTAATATCGCGGAAGCTCCAGACACGGCCGACGCTATCTCCGCCGACGCGCTGCGGACGCGAATAGCGCTCGAAAATGCGCCCGTCCTTGAACTCGAGCACATCGAAGCTTTCGGCGTCGGGCGTGACGTAAAGCGCCATTACCTTGTCCAGGAAATCTGCCGGGTTTTTCAACTGGTGAAGCACAAAAGTCAACGCTTCCTGGTCGTCCCCGGACGACAGAACGCGCGCGGGGATTCCCCACAAGTCGACAAATCTCTGGTTAAAGGTCGTGATCGCCCCCTCGCGATCGACGACAAGAATGCCATCTGCCGTCGATTCAAGGGTGGCGCGGAGCAACGACATCGACTGCTCGGGATCGATCTTGTTGACCGCTCGAAAACTCTTGACCATCGGTGACTCTACCTCCCCACCTTCTTTGTTTTCTGAGCTAGGCCGCATTGTACCCGCGGGCGCGATCCCTATACAGCCTGCCGCAATGCCCCCCACCCGTGGCATCAAGCACAGAATTCAGGTCGAGGCAACTACGGACAAGCTAACCGGTTTGATCGTCTTTGCAGTCGCAGCAGGTTTCCACGTCGCGCGCGCCACTAGCTCGCGGATACCAGGTGCGTTTCCTTGCTGCGTGCGCTGATGCCGGCGCCGCTGACCGGGGCAATCCGGCCGGTTGCCATCAGGCGCAGAAATTCGGCGGCCGGCAGCGGTTTGCTGAAATAGTATCCCTGGTATTCGTCGCACTCGAGCCCGGCCAGAAATATGAGCTGCTGTTCGGTTTCCACCCCTTCCGCAACCGTCTTCAGATTCAGATTTTGTGCCAGCGCGATTACCGCACGCACAATCGCAGCATCGTCCGCACTGTGGTGAAGTTCGCGCACGAACGATTGGTCGACTTTGAGCTTGTGCACTGGAAAGCGCTTAAGGTACGACAAACTCGAGTAGCCGGTGCCGAAATCGTCGATCGAAATCGTTACGCCGATATCATTCAGACTCTGCAACGTGGCGATAGACTGCTCGATGCCGTGCATGATCACGCTTTCAGTAATTTCGAGTTCGAGCAAGGCGGCCGGCAGCCCGCTGTCAGCGAGCACGCGTTCAACCATCACGGCCAGATTACTCTGGCGGAACTGGCGCGCCGAAAGGTTGACCGCCACCGAAATGGGGTAGCCGCTGCGCCGCCACGCATTCGCCTGGACGCATGCGCTGTGCAGCGCCCATTCGCCGATCGGCACGATGAGACCGGTGTCTTCGGCGAGCGGAATGAAATCCGCCGGCGCCACGACGCCGAGGTCCGGATTGTGCCAGCGCAACAGTGCCTCGGCGCGCGTAATTGCGCCGCCATGGGCATCCACCTTGGGCTGGAAATTCAGGTGCATTTCGTCGCGCTCGAGCGCGCGCCGCAACTTGCTTTCCATGCTGAGCCCGCCGCCGCGGCGCGGATTGCGCTCGGGGGAGTAGACCTGCGCGGCATTGCGGCCGTCGCACTTCGCCTGGTACATGGCCGATTCGGCGCCCTCGATAAGCTTCTCCACGCTGTTGGCGTCGACCGGATAAACGGCTACACCGATACTGGCCGTGATAAAGATCTCCTCGCCGTCGATCAGGAACGGCGCCGCCATCGCTTCGACTATTTTGTCGGCGACGAACAGCGCCCGCGACGCCTCGGTAACGCTTTCGAGGATCACGGCAAATTCGTCGCCGCCAAGCCGGGCGATGGTGTCCACCTCGCGCAATTGCTCCTGCAAGCGTGCCGCGACTGCCTGCAGCACCCGGTCGCCGACACCGTGCCCGAGTGTATCGTTGACTTGCTTGAAACGATCGAGGTCGAGCAACAGGACGGCCATCATCTCGCCGAGGCGCTTGGTGCGGGCCATCGCGAGCGCGAGGCGATCGCCGAACAACTGGCGGTTGGGCAATCCGGTCACGACGTCATGCTGAGCCAGATAATCTATGCGTTCCGCAGCCTGCTTGCGCTCGGTAACGTCATGGATCATGGTA
>CAZEAX010000336.1:0-5637 GCA_964510405.1 uncultured Streptomyces sp.
CTTCACCGGGCGCCTTGCCCTCACCAATTCTGGCTGCAACGCACACGTGTTTCATTAGGTTAGGCACTCTAAGCGCCCGCCGCGCGGCCGGTCAGGGTGCCGCGAGTATCCTGAAAATAGCCTGCGCGCCCTGCTTCAGCGAACAGATCGACGACGGCTTTTTCATATTGATGAGCGGCGGATCCGAGTTGACGAGTTCGAGCTCGTAATTGCAGCCGCCTTCCGGCGCGGTCCATTTGACGGTCGTGCCGGGCAGCAGCGTGATGACCGGGCTGTCCATCAGCGGCCGGCCGTCCGTGTAGCGGGTGAACGACATCCACACGGCATGCGCGCTCGTCATGGTGCTCAGCTTGAATGCCGAAGTGCCGCCGTCGGCCGGCAACGGCCAGGGCGTACTGTCGTAGTAGACGTTGGCCGGCGCGTTGCCGGGTGTTTGCGCACCCGCGGCCCCGCCGAGCAGCGTGGTTGCAGCGAGTGCAGTGATGATCAATGCGTTTGCAATTTTCATGTGTGCCCCCGTTTCGTCGGCGCGCCCGCGCGGAAATTCCGCCGCGCTGAAAATCAGTATAAAGCGTATGGCCTGCCGCGAGTTGCCGCGCACACGCTTAGTGCGCCGCGCACCGGGATGGCGCGTTCCTGTGCGCCGCCCGCCGCCCGGGCGGGCTATGCCGCGCCGAGTTGAGCGCCGAGCGCGCGCACGTTGTCGCACGACTTGATATTCAGCAGCAAATCGCGGATTTCCTCGGCACGCTGCCGCGGCAGCGCGCGCTGCGCATTGTCCATGAACTTGTCTTCGATCACCGACGCCGCAAGCGGCATATCGGTCGATCCCGCGTTGACGTCCTCGCGCGCGGAAAACTCGCGGCCGTCGACGGTGGAGATCTCGACGCTCGCGCAATAGTGGGCGGGGAAATTCGACTGTGTGTCGATCGCGTATTCGACTTTGGCCGCGAGCGCGCGTATCGCGGGATCGTGCAAGGCGGCGGCATCCATCTCCTGCAGCGTGAAGCGCCGGCGTACCGCGGCGCACGCGGCGGAATAATAAACGCTGAACTGCGCGGCTGCGATATCGCGCGGCGCGAGTTTTTCCGCGCGCGGTTCGCATACCGTGTCGACCGCGGCTGGCGGCAGAAGCACGCGAATGCGGCGGATGTCGCTCGCGCGTATATCGTGCCGAGTGACGAGCGCGATGGTCGTGTTGATGACCGGATGATTGAAAAAGCACGACGGCCGCAGCTTGATCAGGATGCGCGAGAATTCCCAGTTTTCGCCCAGCCCGTGCGTGATGGCGGCGACGTCGGCCGCCGTCGCAGGCGCGTTGAGATAAGTATTGAACACGCCGAATTTACCCTCATACGGCGTGCGCGAGCCGACGAAGCCCCGTTTGGCGAGCATCGCGGCCGTGATCCCGCTCGCGGCCGGCCAACCCGCTTCGAAACGCTTCGTCCACGACTCTGTCGCGGAAAATTCGCGATTGCCGGCGGCGGTGCTGTAGGCGATGCCCTGCGCGTTCGCGAGCTGCGCCGCGTCGAGACCGAACAAGCGGCCGGCAACGAGTGTGCTGCCGAACGCGCCGACGATCCCGACCGCGTTGAACCCCGCGGGCGAAAAACCGCCGCGCGCAGCCATGCCGATGCGGATCGCGCATTCCATCCCGGCGATATACGCAGTGAGCATTTCAGCGCCGCGCGCGCGCGCAAACGCGCCGGCGCCCAGCGCGCAAGGCACGCTGAAAGCGCTCGGGTGGATGCGGCCGCGGATCGCGGTGTCGTCGAACTCGAGACCGTGCACGAGCATGCCGTTCATCAAAACCGAGTCGCGCAATCCGAGTTTGGCCGGCATGCCGATCACCGGGTAGTCTCCGCCGCCCAGCGCAGCGAGGCCGGCACACGCGGCGCGCGCGAAATCGAAGTCCGCGGAGGCGTAGGCGATGCCGACCGAATCCAGGAAATGCAGTTGCGCCTGCGCGCGCACGGCGGCGGGGACCGACGCGTGATCGAGGCTCGTGACAAAACCGGCAAGCGCTTCCGCGATGGTCGGAGATGAAGCGAGCATACGGTCGGCCGGCCTACTTCAACAACAGCGTGATGCCGCACAGGCATAGCGTCGCGCAGGCGACCCGGCGGAACGTGACTTCATTGAAACGCAGCTGGATGCGGTCGCCCGCATAGATGCCGGCGAGCATTGCCGGAAAAGCGGCGGCGAACATGATCCACGATTCGGCAGTGAATTCGCCGACCGCGTAATAGCCGACGCCGCGTACTGCGGAGAGGAGGAGCAGCATCGCCGACATTGTCGCGCGAAACTGCGCTTTCGGCAGCGCGTGCGTATCGAGAAAGATGACGAAGAACATGCTGCCCATGGTGCCGAACAGCGCGCCCACCATGCCGGAGACCGTCCCCGATACCGGCCCTACCGCGCGCGGCATCCGCACGGATTCATGCGGCCGCTTGAGTGCGTTCCACATCGCGATCGCGGCATACGCGATGACGAGCACGCCCAGTCCGTGCGTCAGCATGCGCGAATCGACTTGCGTAAAAAAATAGAGCCCGAGCGCGATGCCGAGCAGGCACCACGGGATGAACGCGATGAATGCTGCGCGCGAGACGTGATTGCGCTCGCGGCCGAGGATGGCGGCCGAGGACGCAAATCCGAGCAGCGTCCATACGGGCACGAGGGCCTTCATCGGCAGCACGAGCGCCAGGAGCGGCATGCCGATGACCGCGCCGAAGCCGGTGCCGCTGCGCAGGCCGTACGCCGAAAAAATCACCGCGGCGCAGTACGCGAGCTCCCATGCCGAAAGACCAGTCATAGCGCCCAACTATAACTGCTTCGCGGCGGGCGTGTCGCCGCGCGCTTTGCCCGATTCTTGATCTGCATCAATCGGCATCCCAAACCCCCCATTACCATTAAGAGGCGCGCGGGTGCGAGTCTGCCTGCCGCGCCGTCCATTTTGACCTGGTGACCGCTATATGAACCCGCCCGACGACCAACCGAAACCGCGCCGAATATGGATGAAGCGCGCTGCGCTCGCGATTGTCGCAACGGCCCTTGCGGGATTCTTCGCGCGCAACCTGATCCTGGGGGCGCCGGTCGACGTGTACGAAGCGGCGCGCGGCGATCTCGTGCAGACCGTGGTGGCGAGCGGCCGCATCATCACGCCGCGGCGCGTTTCGATCGGCGTGGTGATCACGGGCCGCGTGGCGCGCATTCCCGTGCAGGAGGGACAGACGGTGCGCGCGGGCGAAGTGTTGATCGCCCTCGAAGGCACGGACGAGCGTGCCGCAGTTGCGCAGGCGCAGGCTAACATCGCGCAGGCCGAGGCGAAGCTGCGCCAGCTGCGCGAGGTGGCGCTGCCGGGGGCGGAGCAGGGACTCGCGCAGGCGCAGGCCAATGCGCTGCAGGCGCGCCAGCAGTATGAGCGCAACAAGACGCTGCAGGAGAAAGGTTTCGTCGGCCAGCAGGCGCTCGACGACGCCAAACGCAATCTCGACGTCGCGGACAGCCAGTTGCGCAATGCGCGCTTGCAGGTCGAGACCAATGGCCTGCACGGCAGCGATTACGTACTCGCGCAAACCGCGCTCGAACAGGCGCGCGCGAGCCTGCAAATTGCGCAGGCGAAACTCGAACAGACGGTAATCCACGCGCCGGTCGACGGCGTGCTCATCAGCCGCAGCGTCGAACCGGGAAACGTCGTGCAGCCGGGCAAAGAGCTGATGGCGCTCGCGCCGGCGGGCGAAACCCAGGTCGACGTGCTGGTCGACGAAAAAAATCTGGCGCAGCTTGCCCTCGGGCAGAAGGCGGTCGGCTCCGCGGACGCGTTCCCCGGCCAGCGCTTCGCGGCGGAGCTCGAGTACATCAACCCGGGCATCGACCCGCTGCGCGGCGCGGTCGAAGTGAAACTGCGCGTGCCGGCGCCGCCCGACTACCTGCGCCAGGACATGACCGTGTCGGTGGATATCGAAGTTGGGCGCCGCGCCGGCACGATCATCGCACCGACCGATGCCGTGCACGATCTGACCGGCGCGCAACCGTGGGTGTTGCTCGTGAAGGACGGCCGCGCCGCGCGCCTGGCGGTCAGTCTTGGACTGCGCGGCGATGGCCGCCTCGAAGTGCTCGCCGGCATTGCTCCCGGCGATCGGCTGGTGCCGGCGAGCAATCCGCTCGTCACGGCCGGCGAACGCGTGCGCGTGGCGGCGATCTTGAAGGAAGGCGCCAAGTGAACCGCTTCACGCCGTTCGAATGGATCGCGGCGTTTCGCTTCATGCGCGAAGGCATGATGCAGACGCTGTTGATCGTGGTCGGCGTCGGGCTCGGCGTCGGCGTCATCGTCTTCATGTCCGCGTTGCTCTCCGGATTGCAGGCGAACATCATCCGCCGCACGCTCAACTACCAGGCGCCGATCGAGATCCTGCCGCCCGACCGCGTCGCGCGCCCGCTGCGCGCCGACGATACGGCGCAAATCGCTTCCCTAGTGCAGCCGCGCTCGCAGCGCTTGTGGCCGATCGACCAGTGGCAGAAGGTGCGCGCGCAGGCCGAGCGGCTGCCCGACGTGGTGGCCGTGACGCCGATCGTCTCCGGTCCCGGCTTCGCGTTGCGCGGCGACGCGAACAAGTCCGTGACCATCACCGGTATCGAGCAGGAAAGCTATTTCAACGTCATCGCACTCGCCGAAAAAATCGTCGCCGGCCACTACAATCTCGGCCCCTCCGACATTATCATCGGGATCGAACTGGCGGCGGACCTCGGCGCGAACCTCGGGGACAAGGTGCGGATCAGCACCGCGAGCGGCGCGTCGGTCACGCTCTCGGTGATCGGCATCTTCGACTTCGGCAACAAGGGGGTGAACGAACGCAACATCTACGTCTCGCTGCGCACCGCGCAGAACCTGCTCGATCTCGTCGGCGGCGTTTCCAGCATGCTGGTGAAAGTGCAGGACCCGTTCGCGGCGGAAACCATCGCGCAGGCGATCCGCGCGGAAACAGCGCAGCAGGTCGACAGCTGGATCAAGACCAACGCGCAATTCTTCACCGCGATCGCGGCGCAAAAACTGTCGAACACCCTGATCCGCTTTTTCGTCGGCCTCTCGGCCGCGCTCGGCATCGCCAGCGTGCTGGTGGTGTCGGTGGTGCAGAAATCCGGCGAGATCGGCATCCTGCGCGCGATGGGCACTTCACGCGAGCAAGTGCTGCGGCTCTTTCTGATCCAGGGCGGGTTCATGGGGCTCGCGGGCTCGGTGCTCGGCTCGGCGCTGGGTTTTGCGTTCCTGATGGTGTGGCGCGGCGTGGCGAGAAACGCGGACGGTACGCCGATGTTCATCGTGGTGATCGAGCCGCAGCTTTTCATCATCGCCGCCGCGGGCGCAACCCTGGTGGGCATCCTCGCCGCCATGGCGCCGGCGGTGCGCGCCTCGCGCCTCGATCCGGTGGACGCGATCCGTGGCTGACGCAGCAAATGCCGACATCCTGCGCGTCGAGGGCGTGCACAAATCGTACGGCGTAGGGCGGGCGGTCGAACTCGAGGTGCTCCACGGCATCGATTTCGCGTTGAAACGCGGCGAGTTCGCGGCGTTGATCGGTCCGTCCGGCGGCGGCAAGAGCACCTTGCTCAATGTCATCGGGCTGCTCGACCGGCCGC
>CAZEAX010000337.1:0-5629 GCA_964510405.1 uncultured Streptomyces sp.
TTCGAATTGCTGCGGAATGAAATAGCGCTGGTCCGCGGCGGCCATCTCCTCCGCCTTCCTGATCGCGCCGGGAATGCGTTCCGCGCCCGGCGTCAGCACGAGTTCCGCACCGTAGCCGCGCAATACCATGCGCCGCTCCTTGCTCATCGTGTCGGGCATCACGAGCGTGCACTTGTAGCCTTTCGCCGCGCATACCATCGCCAGCCCGATGCCGGTGTTGCCGCTGGTCGGCTCGAGGATGATCGTGTCGGGCTTGATGCGGCCGGCTTTCTCCGCCGCTTCAATCATGGAGAGCCCGATGCGGTCCTTGACGCTCGCGCCGGGATTCTGGAATTCGAGCTTCGCCAGCACCTCGCCCGCGCAACCCTTCGCAAGCCGGTTGATGCGCACGAGCGGCGTGTTGCCGATCAGGTCGGTGACGCTGTTGGCGATTTTCATGGGGCCTCCGTCGCGAAATAATGGGTAAACGTGGAACCGCTCACAGTAACAGACGCCGGTGCGCTTTGACAATCAATCCGCGTGTATGCCGGCGGCGCGTATGACCTTGCCCCAGCGCGCGTATTCACTGCGCAGGAAAGCCGTGAAATTCTCCAGCGTCGCCAACGCGACGTCGACGCCCTGCGCGGCAAGCCGCTCCTTCGTGTCGGCCGCGTCGGCGGCAGCGGCCAGTACCGTGTGCAATCTCGCGACGACCTCGCGCGGTGTCGCGACCGGCGCCAGCATGCCGAACCAGTTGTCCGCGTTCACGTCCGCGTAACCGGCTTCCGCCATCGTCGGCACGTCCGGCAGCGTCGCCGCGCGTTGGCCCGACGCCATCGCGAGCGCGCGCAGGCGGCCGGCTTTCACCTGCGGCTGCAGGACGGAGAGCGACAGCATCGCCACCTGCACGTGGCCGCCGATGAGTTCGGTCGTCGCCGGCGCGGCGCCCTTGTACGGGATGTGCAGGATGTCGATGTGCGCCGCGAGCTTGAACGATTCCATGCCGAGATTGCCCATGCTCGCATTGCCCGACGACCCGTACGCGAGCTGGCCCGGCCGCGCTTTCGCGAGCGCCGCGAGATCGCGCGCGGTTTTGACCGGCAGCGACGGATGCACGACCAGCAGCGCCGGCACCGTGGCCAGCAGCGCAACCGGCGCGAAGTCCGTGAAGAGATCGTGTGCAAGCTTCGGCGACAGTATCGGGTTCAGCAACGTGCCGGTGGTCGCGAGATACAGGGTGTAACCGTCGGCCGCGGATTTCGCGACGTAATCCGCGGCGAGTATTCCATTGGCTCCCGCGCGGTTCTCGACGATGAATTGCTGGCCGGTGAGCTGCGCGAGTTTGGCGGCAAACGGGCGGCCGACGATATCCGTCGGTCCGCCCGCCGGAAAACCGATCACGATTTTGACGGGCTTGTTCGGGTAATCGGATTGCGCGCCGGCCGGTGCGATCGCGGCCACCGTGCCGGCGATGGCCGCGCAGTACCACACGTGTCGCGCCGATCGCATCGCAGCCTTTAGAGTGCCTAACATAATGAAACACCTGTGCATTTCATTAGGTTAGGCACTCTTAGTCGAACTTCGCTCCGGACGAGCGGATCACGTTGCCGATGCGCGTAAATTCCTTCTGGATATGCGCCGCGAATTCCGCCGGCGTACTGCCGACGGGTATCACCGCCTCCGCGACGAGCCGGTCCGTGATGTCGGACGAACGCACGGCGGCCGCGATTTCGCGGCTCAGGAGATCGACGATCTCGCGCGGCGTGCCGGCGGGCGCGAGGATGCCGTACCACGAGCCGGACTCGTAATCCGGCACGCCGGATTCGGCGACAGTCGGAATATCCGGAATCGCGGCCGACCGTTTTGCGCCGGTCATCGCGATCCCGCGAAGGCGGCCCGACTGCACGTGCGGCATCATCGCCACTGCGCTCGAGAACATCAGTTGCACCTGACCGGCGAGCAGATCGGTGACGGCGGGCCCCAGTCCTTTGTACGGAATGTGCACGAGGTCGGTCTTGGTCATCAGCTTGAACATTTCGGTCGCGAGATGGGTCGAGCTGCCGACGCCGTTGGATGCGTAGTTGAGCTGGCCCGGTTTCGCCTTGGCGAGCGCGATCAACTGCTTGATGGAACGCACGGGCACCGACGGATGCACGATCACGATCAACGGCGCCGACGCGACCAGGCTGACCGGTGCGAAATCCTTCAATGCGTCATAAGGCATTTTTTTCTGCACGTTCGGAATGATCGCGAGTGCCGCGACGTTGCCGAGCAACAACGTATAGCCGTCGGCCGGCGAATGCGCCGCGATGTCGGCGCCGATCAGGCCACCCGCGCCCGCGCGATTGTCGACCGCGACCTGCTGCTTCAACGTCACCGACAGCTTCTGGCCGATCATGCGCGCGATCGTATCGTTGCCTCCGCCCGGCGGCTGCGGCACCACGAGACGGATCGGTTTCGCCGGATAGTTCTGCGCACAGGCGCCGCCGCCCAGCGCGCACGCGGCGGCTGTCAATAGCGTGAAATAAAGCGTTCGCATGACTCCTCAGCGTAAAGCGAGCAATTCACCGATGCGCCCCGCGTCGGCGAGGTTTTCGATGCCAAGCATTGCGTCGCGCAATTCCCCGACCTGCGCTTTCGGCAGCGCATGCACGGCAAGCTTCTCGAATTTCGCGACGACGTCGGCTTCGCTCGCGAAATTATGCTCGTTGCCGCGCCCCGCCGCCACGACGCGTTCCATCCGCTTGCCGCTCTTCAAATGCGCCTCGACGCGCACGAGATGGCGGGATTTCGAGCCTTTCGCCGTGTACGCGGGGTCTTCGCGCACTTCGACTTTCTCCGCGAGCGCCATGCGCGCGGGATCGGCGACGCGCTCTTCGCTGAACTGATCGACGAACACGTCGCCGTCGAGCAGCAGGGTCGCCACGCAGTATGGCAGGTTGAGCTGCGCGGAGGTCAGGCCCTGCGGCTGGTACCTCCAGCCGACGTGCACGGCGGTCGCCTGCGTGCAATGCACGACGATTTTTTCGACGTCGCCGGCGCCGAACGGATGTTCTTCCTGCATCAGGCGGATCGCGTCGAGCGTCGTGTGGTTGCTCGCCACGCACGAGTAGAACTTGAGCGCGATGCCCATCGTCTGCCACACGCTGCCGAAGCCCGCGGTCAGCTCTTCGATTTTGAAGCGGTCGGTGGAGCGCGAGAACGTCGTGCAGAAACCGCCGTATTCGCTTTCGAACACGTTGACGATCCCGGTGAACCCCGCATCCGCGAGCAGCGCGCCGTAGAGCCCGCTTTGCGAAGAGCGGCCGGAATGCATGCGCTTGACCATCGCACCGAATTGCGCGGCCATCAGGCCCGCGGCCTGCGTGCCGGCAATGCCCAGCGCGTGCACGGTCTTGTCCGCGTCGAGCTTCAGTCCGCGCGCGGCACCCGCGGCCGCGGAAAATACGCCGAACGTTGCGCCCGTATGAAACCCCTGCTCGAGATGCTCGGGCCCCATGCAGATGCCGACGCGCGGTCCGATCTCGTAACCCGCGACAGCGGCCGTCAGAAACTCTTTGCCGCTGAGTCCTTTTCTGAATTCCGTCACCGCGATCAGCGCCGGCAGCACCACCGAGCCGACGTGCAACATGCCCTGGCGATGCACGTCGTCTAGCTCGAAGCCCTGCACCTGCGTGCCGTTGATCAGCGCGGCGTGCGGCGCCGATATCCGCTGGCGCGTGCCCCACACCGCGGACATGCGCGTGGTGTCGAGCTCGCCCAGGCGCTGCTGCAATATCCTGCTCCATTCGAGTTGCGCGCCGTACAGCGCGCAACCCAGCGAATCGAGCATCAGGAGTTTGATGCGCTGGCGCACCTCCGCAGGAATGTCTTCAAAGCGCAGGTTCGCCACGAATTCGGCCATGCCGCGCGTGTATCGATTGTCGTCGTGGTGCTGATCCATGCGAAGTCCTTGCATTCGTTCGTGTTTAAAAATCCATCACCGCCTCGGTCCTCCCCTTGAAGGGAAGGATGGGAAATGCGCGGACGGTAAAGCTTTATCGCGCCTATTCCACGCGGATGCCCGCGCGCAGCACGACCTTGTGCCATACGTCGATCTCGCGGCGTATCAGGTCCATCAATTGCTGCGGCGTGCCGCCGGCGGGCGTCATGCCTTCCTGCTGGAAACGCTCGCCCAATTCCTTCTGCGCGATGATTTTCGTCACGTCGGCATTGAGACGATCGACGATCGCGCGCGGCAATCCTTTGGGGCCTGCCAGCGCCTGCCACGCAAAGGTCTCGTAGCCGGGCACGCCCGACTCGGCGACCGTGGGTATGCTCGGCTCGGTGGTCACGCGTTGCGCGGTGGTGACGGCAATCGCGCGCAGGCGGCCACTCTTGATGGTCGGCAGCGTCGCGGAAATCGTCCCGAAAATCAGATTGGTCTGCCCTGCAATCGTGTCGGTCAGCGCCGGTCCGGTGCCCTTGTACGGGATGTGATTCATCTTGATGTCCGCCATGTACAAAAACAGCTCGGTCGCCAGATGCACGCCGCTGCCCGTGCCGGCGCTCGCAAAACTGATCTGCCCGGGCCGCGCCTTGGCGAGCGCGATCAGCTCTTTGGTCGTCTTCACCGGCAACGACGGATGCACGCAGATGATGAACGGCCCTTTCGCGATCAGGATCACCGGCGAGATGTCCGCGACCGGATCGAAGTTCAGCTTGTAGAGACTCGGCGAGACGGGATAAGTGGACGAGATCATCAGTAACGTATAACCGTCGGCGGCAGACCGCAGCGCGGCTTCGGTGCCCGGCACGCCGCCCGCACCGCCGCGGTTTTCGACTATGACCTGCTGACCCAGCGTTTCCGGGAGTTTTTGCGCGATTATGCGCGCCATGAAATCCACTCCGCCGCCAGGTGCGAACGGCACCACGATGCGCACCGGTTTCGCTGGATAAGGCTGGGCAAAAACCGATGAAGCACTCGCGACGAGCGCCGCGCACGCGGCGGCTTGTTTGAAAGTTGGACGCATGAACCTCTTCCCGGGAATCGCGCGAGACCTGCGGCGCGAAACATGATTATAAGGGCAAAGCGCGCGGCCTTCCTGCGGCGGCCGTGCGAAGGAGCGAGAAATAATGCCGGGGCGACGAATGCGCAGCTGGATCCGACGTGCGGCGCTTGACTGAACGGCGCGCGCCCCCTAGCATCGACCCTGTTGCTGCCGGGCGGACGACATCATGATAACAACGAGGGGACGGGCTTGACCGCACCGCAATCCGACGAAAGCGCGCCGACACGGGCGACCGTGGTGGTTCTCTACGCCGAAACGCGCGGCTTCACGCGCATGTCGGAAATTCTCGAGCCGGGCGTCGTGCTCGCGCGCATCGGCGAATTCTTCGCCCTCGTCACCGCCGCCGTCGAACGACACGAAGGCACCGTGCGCAGCCTCCTGAACGACAACCTGATCGCGACGTTCGCGGGCGACGCCGAAGCTCAGCATGCGGTCGAGGCCGCGCAGGAAATCCAGCGCGACTTCGGCGCGCTCGCAGAAGCGTGGCAACGCGACTACAGTTTTCAAACCGCGGTCGCGATCGGCCTGCACAGCGGCGACGCAGTGGTCGGCGCGGTCGACGGCCAAATCGGGTCCTAGGCCGAAAGACGCCATGATGG
>CAZEAX010000338.1:0-5598 GCA_964510405.1 uncultured Streptomyces sp.
CAACGAGAAGCTGACCATCGCGCGGTTTCCGCAGTTCACCGCGCCGACGCTGGTGACGCGCCAGGCGTCTTTGATCCACGAGTTCCTGGTTGCCCACGACGACATCATTCTGAAACCGCTCGACGGCATGGGCGGCACTTCCGTATTCCGCGTGCATGCCAAAGATCCGAATCTCAACGTCATCATCGAGACCGTCACGCATTACGGGCGGCGCACGATCATGGCACAACGCTACATTCCGGCGATAGCCGACGGCGACAAGCGCGTGCTGCTGATCGGCGGCAAGCCCGTGCCGTTCGTGCTGGCGCGCATACCGAAACCCGGCGAAACGCGCGGCAATCTCGCCGCGGGCGGTACCGGGGTCGCGCGTGAATTGACGCCGCGCGACCGCGAGATCGCCGAGACCCTCGGACCGTTGCTCAACGCCCAGGGGCTGCTGCTGGTCGGTCTTGACGTTATCGGCGACTACCTGACCGAAGTCAACGTGACAAGCCCCACTTGTTTTCAGGAAATCACCGACCAGACCGGTTTCAACGTCGCCGGCATGATGCTTGACGTGCTGGAGCACGCGGTCGAGCGTTGAAGCAGCGATCCGCCCCGCATGCGGACTCAACGTGCGGCGGCGCCGGCGGGATATGCGTAGTAGTATAATTTCGCCTATTCGCATGTACCCGTCCGCTACCGCATGATAGGCATACTGATCATTACTCATGGCACGCTGGGCGAAAGCCTGATCCATTGCGCGAGCCACGTTCTCAACAAGCGGCCGCCGCGACTCAAACAACTCGGCGTTACCGCGCAGGACGACCCGGCGCTCCTGCTGCCGCAGGCGCGCGCGCTGGCGAAGGAACTCGATGACGGCAGCGGCGTGCTGATACTCTCCGACATGTACGGCGGCACGCCGAGCAACCTCGCCGCCAAGCTGGTGGTGCCGGGCAAAAGCGAAGCGGTGGCGGGCGTCAGCCTGCCGATGCTGATCCGCGTGCTCACGTACCGCGACCGCGATCTGCAAACCATAGTGACCAAAGCCATCAGCGGCGGCTGCGAAGGCGTGATCCGCGTGCCCATGTTCAAATTGCACAATGCTGCAACGGGAAGCTGAAATCATCAACAAGCTGGGCCTGCACGCGCGCGCGTCGGCCAAGCTGACCCAGCTCGCGGGCCAGTTCGCGAGCAATATCTGGGTCGCCCGCAACGGCAAACGCGTCAATGCCAAAAGCATCATGGGCGTGATGATGCTGGCCGCCGCCAAGGGCACGATGATCAATATCGAAACCGACGGGCCCGACGAAGAAGCCGCCATGACCGCGCTCACCGGCCTGATTGCGGATTATTTCGGAGAGGGCGAGTAGCGCAGGAGGCGGAATTGAAGGCGCGCCGCCGGCGCGGCGTGCCCCCCATCCCCAATCCTGATTCCTGCATCGCGGACCGACCATGAGCTTTACCATGCACGGCATCCCGGTGTCCGGCGGCATCGCCATCGGTCACGCGCACCTGGTATCCCACGCCAGGCTTGAAGTCGCGCATTACGCGGTCCCGCCGCACCAGATCGCCGAGGAATTGGCACGCTTCGAAACCGCGCTGAAAACGGTGCGCGCGGAGCTTGAGGAATTGCGCACGCAGATCCCGTCCAACGCGCCGCAGGAATTCGACGCGTTCCTCAATCTGCACCTGATGATATTGAACGACGCGACGCTGTCGAAAGTGCCGCGCGAAATCATCGAAGCCGAGCAATGCAACGCCGAATGGGCGCTCAAAGTGCAGATGGACGCACTGCTCGACCAGTTCGACCAGATCGAAGACGGTTACCTGCGCGAGCGCAAAGCCGATGTCATCCAGGTCGTCGAGCGTCTGATGAAAGTGCTGTTCGGGCAGCCCGGTTACGCACCGCCGGCGAATGCCGGCGACGAGCGCAACCTGATCATGGTCGCGCACGACCTGTCGCCGGCGGACGTTATCCAGTTCAAGCAGCACCAGTTCGCGAGCTTTATCACCGATCTCGGCGGCACTACCTCGCATACGGCGATCGTCGCGCGCAGCCTGAACATTCCGTCGATCGTCGCATTGCACCACGCGCGCCAGCTGATCAGAGAGAACGAATTGCTGATCGTCGACGGCACCCAGGGTGTGATCATCGTCGATCCCGACCCGCAGGCGCTCGCCGAGTACAAGCTGCGGCAGAATCAATGGGACCTCGAGCGGCAAAAACTCAAACGGCTGCGCGACACGCGCGCCACGACGCTCGACGCTGTCGAAGTCGAGCTGTACGCGAACATCGAATTGCCCGACGACATCGCGGGCGCGCGCGAAAACGGTGCGATAGGCATCGGCCTCTTTCGCACCGAGTTTCTGTTTTTGAACCGCGACAACCTGCCCGACGAGGACGAACAGTTCGAAGCGTACCGGCGGGTCGTGCGCGAAATGGATGGACTGCCCGTCACTATCCGCACTTACGATCTCGGAGCGGACAAACAGATCAACGGCGCGATCTCGACCGGCACCAATCCCGCACTCGGCCTGCGCGCGATCCGGCTGTCGCTCGCCGAGCCGCAGATGTTCCTTGCGCAGTTGCGCGCGATGCTGCGCGCGTCGCATTACGGCAAACTGAAAATCCTGATCCCGATGCTGATGAGCATGCCGGAAATCACGCAGGCGCTGGGTTACGTTGCGCAAGCCAAGAAGAGCCTCGAAGACCGGTTCATTCCGTTCGATCGCACCGTCGAAATCGGCGGCATGATCGAGGTCCCTGCGGCAGCGCTCGCGATCAACACCTTCATCAACAAACTTGATTTCCTTTCGATCGGCACCAACGACCTGATCCAATACACGCTCGCGATCGACCGCACGGACGACACGGTTTCGCACCTCTACGATCCGCTGCATCCTGCGGTGTTGAATCTCGTCGCGCACATCGTCAAGGCATGCAACAAGGCCGGCAAGCCGATCGCGTTGTGCGGCGAAATGGCGGGCGACGTGCAACTCACGCGCCTCTTGCTCGGGTTCGGGCTGCGCCAGCTTTCGATGCATCCGGCGCGGCTGCTCGAGGTCAAGCAGCGGGTGCTGGGCTCCAAGCTGCGCGATATCGTGCCGCAGGTCAGCAAGATGCTGCGCGCGGACGATCCGGACCGGCTGCGCGCGATGCTCGTGCGCCTGAACGCCTGAACCATGTGTTTGCCGCGCACTACCGGTAATTTCCACAGGCTGATCTCGCCAGGGTAAGCCGTCGTGCTGCGCGAAATCCCCGGTGTGCGGCAGGACCGGCCCAACTTCAGGCGCCGGTGGTATCAGGACGAGTTTTTCGATTTGTATACGTGGCATGCCGCCGACGGCGCGCTCGCAAGTTTTCAATTGTGTTACGACGTGCGGGCCCGCGAGCGCGCATTGACTTGGCATCACGAACATGGTTTCTCGCACACCCGCGTCGATGCTGGTGAAGGCGGCAAGCGCGGTCGGATGACGCCCATCCTGACCGGCGGTGGGCGCTTTCCACATCGTCTCGTGCGCGACCGGTTCGCGCGTGAAGCAGCCAGCCTGGACGCGCCTACGCGCGAGTTCATCATCGCGAAAATGCGGGAATACGGCCGCGCCGTCGCACGCGGCGCAATCACACTGCCGCGTCGCCCCGCGCGTGCCGCCGGATGACGCCGGGCCTGACTGACTAAGCCGCAACGGCCGGCCTAGACGCCGGATGCTTGCTTAAGAATGACGGACTGGCCGGTATCCAGCACGATAAACGGCAGCTTGTGCCTTGCGCAGAACTCGTCCCACGCGCGATGCGCGCCGGGGAACAGCGGCGCCCCGTAGTCGTCGCAGATTATGAGGCCGCCATCGACCAGCCGCGGATAGAAGTAGTCGAGGCAGGCCAGCGTCGGCTCATAAAGATCGACGTCGAGATGAACAAAGCACCACCGCGTCTCCGGCAACTCCGCGAAGACCGCCGGTATCCAGCCCGGGTGAATTGCGACGGCCGGAAATTCGCGCAGCGTATGCTTGACAAGTTCCAGCGGCGACGCAAACGCCCCGCTGTCAAAACCAGGCTTCATGACAACGCCGCGTCCATCGTCCGCGCGCACCGCGATCAAGTCCTCCTCCTGCGGCGGGCTGATCCCGGCAAAACTGTCGATCAGATGGAGGCCGGTGCCGGCATAGTCCGCCGTGCGTGTAGCCGCCGCGCGGCACATGAGTAACGCGCTGGCCCCCGAAAAAACGCCGCATTCGGCGCGCGCGCCGTCGAGCGCAAGCGAATACAGGAAATAGCGGGCGAGAAAATACGACGCGAGCGGCCGGTGAAATGCTTTCAACGGGGGACTCTGCGCACCCGAATCGCGCACGCAACTCTCAGCAAGCTCTGCAATCGGGCGCTGCCCCACACGCAAATCATCGAACAGGATATGCAGGTGCTTTTCGCGCGGCGCTTTCGCATGAGCCTTGCGCACGATCCGGATTCGCTCCGCCGGAAAGTCGGGCTCGACGCCGGTTCCCCCGTTGCCCTGCCGCGCGCTAAACATCGACTTCAGAAGTTTGATGAACATCATTCAATGCGGTGGCGTGACCGGTCTGCCGCATCAAAGCGTATTTCTCCGCAAAAAGCAACCGCGGCGGCAACCATCCGCACTTCGTGAGCAGGAATTGACAACCGCGGCCATGGCGCGGTAACGTTGTGCCAGCTTTTGTGCGCCGATTTGAGTTCAGCTTGCGGGCGCCTAATAAATCCGGCTAAAGAGAAAGACAACCCGGGCTGACGCAAGCAGACCGGGTTTTTTCGTTTATGGATGACAAGGCAGATCCACAATCAGTCGGGGCGGTCACGCCGCGCATCGCGAAGTTCACCGCGCCGCTCGCATTGAGGTGCGGGACGACGCTCGCCGGCTACGAGCTGGCATATGAAACTTACGGCACGCTCAACGCGGACCAATCCAACGCGGTGCTGGTGTGCCACGCGCTCAACGCTTCGCACCACGTGGCCGGCTATTACGCCGACGACCCCGCCAATATCGGCTGGTGGGACAACATCATCGGACCCGGCAAGCCGCTCGATACCAACCGTTTCTGCGTGATCGGCGTCAACAACCTGGGCGGCTGCTTCGGGTCGACTGGCCCATCATCGATCAATCCGGCCACGGAAAAGCCGTGGGGAGCGGATTTTCCGCTGGTTACCGTCGAGGACTGGGTCGAAACGCAAGCGCGCCTCGCCGATCAACTCGGCATCCGGCGTTTTGCTGCCGTCATGGGCGGCAGCCTCGGTGCAATGCAGGCGCTATCATGGACCATCCAGTACCCTGAGCGACTCGGTCACGCACTGGTAATCGCCTGCGCGCCCAATTTATCGGCGCAGAATATCGCGTTCAATGAAGTCGCGCGGCAAGCGATCATCACCGACCCCGATTTTCACGGCGGCCATTATTACGAGCACGCGACGCGGCCGACGCGCGGACTGCGCGTCGCCCGCATGGTCGGCCACATCACCTACCTGTCCGACGACGAGATGGCGAGCAAATTCGGGCGCCAGCTGCGCCACGGCCGGCTCAATTACACATTCGGCGTCGAATTCGAAATCGAATCGTATTTGAGCCACCAGGCCGACAAATTCTCGGACTA
>CAZEAX010000339.1:0-5593 GCA_964510405.1 uncultured Streptomyces sp.
GAGGTCAGGGGTGGCTCCGGCAGTCTCGCTTCGGGCGAAGACGGCGTCCGCGCGATTGAACTCGCGAGCGCGGCGCTCGAATCCATCCAGTCGCGGCGATCGGTAGGCATAGCGGCGTGACGACTCTGTATACGATAGGTCATGGCAACCGGGCGGTCGATGATTTCACCGCCCTGCTTGAGAGCGCGCGCATCGAATGCCTGGTCGACGTGCGCGCCTATCCGCGCTCGCGCCGCAACCCGCAATTCGCGCGCATGGCGCTCGATCCCGTGCTGAAGGCTCATTCGATGCAGTACGTGTGGGAGGGCGGGCCATTGGGCGGCATGCGCCGGCCGAAGGGTGAATCGCCGCATGCGGCACTCGGCGACGCCGCGCACCGCGGCTATGCGGACCACATGGCGACGGCGGAATTTCAGGAAGCGCTCGCGCGCCTGATCGCCCTCGGCGCCAAACGGGCCACGGCTTTCATGTGCGCGGAAACGCATCCCGAGCATTGCCATCGCTCGTTTATCGCCGATGCGCTCGCCGCGCGCGGCATCGAGGTGCTGCATCTGATGGGACCGCAGGACGTGCGTGCGCATGTTCTGCGTGAAGGCGCGCGGCTGGTCCCGGGCGGGCAGGTGATGTACGACGCGTGCGTGCAGCTCGGGCTCGCGCTTTAACGGACTTCAAACTGCTTAAAACAGCGCGCGCGCGCCGGCATAGACGGCGCGCGGCGCGGCGATGCCGCGAAATTGCTCCGCCGATCCGCTCAGGAGATTGTTGGAGCCCAATGTCCCGAAGGTCGCGTACCGCGTATTGAACAAATTGGTGACGCCGCCGAAGACCTCGAATTTCTTGTCGAACCGGTGGCTGGCATCCAGCTTCACCGTCGCAAATCCCGGCACGCGGCCGTTGCTGTCCTGGTTGTTTTCGTCGCCGCGCGCATATTGCGGGCCTTGCGCCTGGATCGTCGCCTTCAAGCGCGTTTGCGGCGTCATCGCATAGCCTAAGCGCAATTTCAGAGTGAGCGCCGGGATGCCGGGAATTTTGTCGCCCGGTTGCGCGGTAACCCCCGCGCAACCGTTGCCCGCGCCGTTGGTAGCGATGCATACGCTGTTCGCGCCGTTCGACAGCGTAAACGGCGACTGGAAACTCGCGTCCACCCAACTCGCGCCCGCCGCATAATCGAAACGGCCGGCATTGCCATCGAGGCCGAGTTCGACGCCCTGCCGCCGCGTCTTCCCGACATTGGAGAAATATCCCTGCACGGCATTGGTCTGATTGAACAGGATGTCGTCGTACAACATGCTGTGAAACGCGGCGGCGCGCCAGCGTAATCGCTCCCCGAAATTGCCCCTGAAGCCGGTCTCAAAAGTTTTCGACACGACGGCCTTCAGCTCGGGGTCGGCGCCGAAAGCATTGGGGATACCGGTGCACGGCGAAGCCGGATCGGCGCAGGCGAGTTCAATCGCCGAAGGCGTGCGGAAGCCTTCGGCGTAATTGGCGAATCCGGTCGACCGCGCAGACATCTGATACGCAAATCCGACCGCAGGATTCAGCCGCTGGTAATTGTGGGTTCCCGACACGTCCGTCAGCGTGTTCGTTCCCGGTGTCGCTGAAATGACGGCCGAGCTGTTGCACAGTCTGTTCGGATCGGTGCAGGACACGCCGGACAAACTGATTGACGCATAGTCGTAACGCGCCGAGGCGGTGACCGCCAGACGCTCGGCCGGATTGAAAGTGTCGGTGGCGAAAATGCCGTAGCGCCGATTGTTCGACTGGATCGTCGCCTGCGGCATGAACGCGTCCGCGCCGATGGTCGCACCGGTGCTGTCGACGAACGCATCCTGTCCCGTATTGCTGAAGCTGGTATTGCCGTATTCGGCATTCAGTCCCAGGGTCATGACCTGCGCCTTGCCCCACAGCTTGTCGCTGTTCGACCATTGCATGTTGCCGCCGTAAATGTTCTGGGTATAGTGCGCGAGCAGATTGCTCGCCGGGCAGTCGGCGGTGGTCACGCAGGTCGGGTCGTTGGTCGAAGCCGCCACCGGATTGCCGATATTGCTGTTGAACACGTCGCGCGCGATGTTCCGGTAATAGACGTTGCCGGTGAGCGAATTTCCCGCGTTCAATTCGAGGCTGCCGCGCAGGTTGAGCGTGAAGCTGCGGGTGTTCGTATAGTCGGGATGCGAGTAACCCTGCGCCGCATTACCCAGCGTCGACAGCGGAACGTTCTGATTGCCGTTCATCAGGTTGTCGGCGTACATCAGCGTGAGATCGAGATCGGCGCGGTCGCTTTGATAGCCGAACTTGCCGAAGAATTGCCGGATCCTGCTCGGGTTGTAGGCCGCCCAGCCCCGGTCGTCGTAGAGGCTCGTCGCCACATAGTAGTCTTTGTTGTCGGAATGCCCGCCCTGTTCCGCGTCGAGACTGCGGCGGCCGAACGAGCCCAGCGTCACCTTGGCATCGCCGCCGGGAAAAGCGAAGCCGCTCTTGGTGTTCATGGAGAGCGCACCGCCCAGCGTGTTCAGTCCGAACACCGGATTGGAGCCGGGGATCACCGTCACATTGGCAATCGCGATCTGCGGAATCAGGTCCCACGACACCACGTCGCCGAACGGCTCGTTCACGCGCATGCCGTCGAGGAAGACCGAAATGCCCTGCGGCGTGCCGAGCACCGGCGACGCCGTAAAGCCGCGGTAGTTGAGGTCGACGACATACGGATTGCCCTGGGTATCATTGACGTTCATCGAGCTGACCGACCGATTCAGCATGTCGGGCAGATTTCGCGCGTCCTGCGGCATGTCGCGGTGATTGATGATCTGCACATTGCCCGGGTACTTGTCCGGCGTGATGCCGGTGCCGCCCGCCGGCGTGGTGGCCACGACGTCGATCGTTGGCAATTCAAACGGCACTGTGCCGCTTTCCGCCGCATGCGCCGGCGGGCCGAAAGCAAGCGCAGCGAGGATGCATATCAGTGACGGCGTGGGGCGAAACGAACGATCGCGGAATACGCTATGCTGACTCATGATTTTTCCGAGTATGGCATGGCTATGCGGACCAAAGCCAGCGCGAGGGAGACGGTGCATATGCGCGGGATGAAAGCCGGGATACTGATCGTATTAGGGGCGCTGCCTGTCGTGCACGCCGCGCCATTTCCGGAAAAATCCGTACGCGTCATCGTCGGCCTCGCCGCGGGCGGCGGCACCGACATCAGCGCGCGCATCCTTACGCAAAAGCTCTCGGAGACGCTCGGCCAGTCGTTCATCGTCGACAACCGTCCCGGCGCCGGCAGCATATTGGGCATCGAGCTGGCGGCCAAATCGCCGCCCGACGGCTATACGCTGATCATGGTGTCGCCGGAGTTCGCGGTGAACCCGAGCCTGCACGGTAAAGTGCCCTACGACGCGGTGCGCGATTTCGCGCCGGTCGCGCAGGTCGTTTACGGCCAGTATTTCCTGTCGGCGCGCAGCGGGGCGGCCTTCAATTCGGTGAAGGAATTGATTGCCTATGCCAGGGCGAATCCGCGCCAGATGAATTACGCCTCGTCCGGCAACGGCAGCGCCAACCACCTCGCCGGTGAACTATTCAAGACGATGGCGGGTATCGAGATGGTGCACGTGCCGTACAAAGGTTCGGGTCCGTCGGTGACGGCGCTGTTATCCGGCGAAGTGCAGATCGTGTTCAGCAGCACGACCGCGATCATCCAGCACGTGCGCGCGGGCCGCGCGAAGGCGCTCGCAGTGACGGGGCCCAGGCGCGCATCGATCGCACCGGAAATCCCGACGGTGGTGGAAGCGGGGTTGCCCGGATACGTAGTCACCGGCTGGTTCGGCCTGCTCGCGCCGGCGAAAACGCCGCCGGCCGTCGTCGAACGCCTGAACGCGGAAATCAACCGCGTGCTGCCGTCGTTGCGCGAACGCTACGCAGAGCTTGGCACCGAACTCGTCGGCGGCACGCCGGGGGAATTCGGCGCGTTCATCAAGACGGAGCTTGCGAAATGGGCGCAGGTCGTCAAAGCGTCGGGTGCGAAGCCCGACTAACTATTTAACAACGCGGAGTTCCCGGCAGGCGTCAATCCGCAATTGCGCCAGAGTCCTTCACCACCTTCGCCCATTTCTGGATTTCATTGCGGATGTGCGCGCCGAACTGCTCGGGCGTGCTGCCGAGCGTGTCGGAATCGACCGCGCGATAGCGGTCTATCACGTCCGGCTGCTTGAGCAGCGCGACTGACTCGGCATTCAGGCGCGCGATGATTTCTTTGGGCGTGCCCGCGGGCGCCGATACGCCGTGCCATGTGCTCACGTCATAGCCGGGTACGCCGGCTTCGCTGATCGTCGGCAAGTCGGGCGCCTGCGGCGAACGTTTCGCGGTCGATATGCCGAGTCCGCGCAGCTTGCCGGACTTGATATGCGGCATCGATGCCGATGCGCTGGCCAGCGCGACTTCGATCTGTCCGCTGATGATGGCTACCGTGGCAGGCGCGCCGCTCTTGTACGGCACATGGTTCATTTTTATTCCCGCCAGCGTGCTCAGGTATTCGACCGCGAGATGGCTCGTGCTGCCCGATGAGGCGTAATTGAGCTGGGCCGGCCGCGCTTTCGCGAGTGCAACCAGATCCTTCACGTTCTGCGCGGGTACGGATGGGTGCACCGTCAGTATGTAAGGGCTCGATATCAGCAGTGCGACCGGCGCGAAATCCCTGACGAGGTCGTAGCCGAGCTTGTGGTAGAGCGACGCATTGATTGCGTGCGACAGGCTTGCGTAGAAGAGCACATAGCCGTCGGGTGCCGACCGTGCGGCGATTTCGGCGCCTATGTTGGCTCCCGCGCCCGGCCGGTTGTCGATCACGACCTGCTGGCCGAGCCGCTCCGCGAGCTTCGCTCCGAAGATGCGGGCAGTCGTGTCGGTGTTGCCGCTGGTGTACGGAACGATCAACCGCACCGGTTTGTTCGGATAGGCCTGCGCGACAGCGAACGCCGGCGCGACAGCGAGCAGCGCACCGGGCGCGTAACGCATCATGCTCACGGGTTCAACGTGATGCCCGCTTCGCGGATCACGCGCGACCATTTGTCGGCTTCGGCCTTTATAAACGAGGTGAACTCCTCCGGCGAGCTGCCGACGGGCTCGGCGCCGAGCGCAGTCAGGCGCTCCATCATTTCAGGGGAGCGCACATGCCGCGCGGCTTCGCGCGAAAATTTTTGCACGATCTCGGGCGGCGTGCCCGCCGGCATCACGAGACCGGACCAGCCGGTGACGCCCGCGCCCGGATAGCCGGCTTCGGCCATCGTCGGCGTGTCGGGATAGGCCGCCGCGCGCTTTTCGCCGCCGGTCGCGAGCAGGCGCAGGCGGCCTTCCTGAATATGTCCTTTGACGCCCGCCGACGTTGCGAACAGCAGCACGTACTGGCCGCCGATCAGGTCGGTGACCGCCGGCGTCTCGCCTTTGTACGGCACATGCACCATTTTCATTTTCGTTTCCATGCGGAAAAGCTCGCCGGCAAGGTGCGTGAGATTGCCGACGCCGAAGGAGCCGTAGACGACATCGCCGGGTCGCGGTTTGCCGAGCGCGACGAGTTCTTTCACCGAGCGCACGGGCAGCGACGGGTGCA
>CAZEAX010000340.1:0-5593 GCA_964510405.1 uncultured Streptomyces sp.
GTGCTATTCGCCTTTCACGCCGGCGCCGACCACGACCTTCTTCCATTTCACGATCTCGTCCCGGAGAAACGCAGCAGTTTGCTCCGGCGTCATGAGCGTCGGTTCCGTGCTCTGGTTCGCCAGCAAGGCGCCGAATTCCGGCGACTGCACGCTTTTCGCGACGGCGGTGTTGAGGACCATCACGACGCTGCGCGGCGTGCCTGCGGGTCCGGCGAGCGTGAGCCACGTGTACGACTCGAATCCCGGCAGGCCGGATTCCGCGATGGTGGGAATGTCCGGCACCACGGCGCTGCGCTTCGCGCTCGATACGCCCAGCGCGCGTATGCGGCCCGATCTGACGTGCGGCAGCAGCGACGGGATGGAACCGAACATCGCGTCGACCTGCCCGCCGATCAATTCCGGCACGGTGTACGCGCTGCCCTTGTACGGCACGTGCAGCAGGTTTATCCCGCTTTGCATTTTGAACATCTCCATCGTCAGATGCAGACTGCCCCCGGTCCCGGTCGAAGCGTAAGTGAGCTTGCCCGGGCGCGCCCGGGCAAGCGCGATCAGTTCCTGCACGCTCTTTGCCGGCGACGACACATTGACGACCAGCATGTGCGGCGCGGTCCCCAGCATGGCGATCGCCTGGAAATCGCGCCCGACGTCGAACGAGAGATCCTTGTACAGCGGCTGGCTGCTCACGAGCGGCGTGTTCAACAGCAGCAGCGTATAGCCGTCGGGCGTGGCATGCGCGACGAGATCTCCGGCGATGTTGCCCGCGGCGCCCGCGCGATTATCCACGATGAATTGCCGGCCGAGCAGCTCCGACAGCTTGGGCGCGTAGATGCGGCCGATGACGTCCGCGCTCGACCCCGGCGGGTACGGCGAGATGACGCGCACCGGCTTCGCCGGATAGGTCTGCGCGTGCGTGGCGACCGCAACAGTGAACGTTGCCATGAGCAGCAGCATCGCGTTGCATATGCGGTACTTGCGGTCCATGGACTGTTGCCTTTATTTTGTCGCGACCGCGAATTGTGCAGTGTATCGAGGGTTTGCCGCAAGCGGCCCCTGCGGGCCGGTGCGATTACAATAAGCCGTGCGCCGTTTCACTCATCGGAGGAGTGATGCAATGAACCAATGCCGCGCGCTTTCTCGCGCGCTCGCTTGCACGCTGGGTGTATTCGCAGCTGGCAGCATCCTCGCGCAGCCCGCATATCCGGCAAGAAACATCGCGTTGATCGTGCCGTATTCGCCGGGCGGCAGTTCGGATCTGATTACGCGGCTGGTGGCCAGGGAATTGACGGGCCAGTTCGACCGTCAGGTGATCGTGGACAACCGCACGGGCGGCGGCGGCGTCATCGGTTGGAGCGCAGTCGCGCGGTCTCCCGCCGACGGCTATACCGTGCTCGCCACGGATTTGTCGTTTTCGATCGCGGCGGGCCTCATTCCGAATTTGCCGTTCGACCCGCGCAGGGATTTTCAGCACGTCACGACGGCGACCACGGTCGCGCACGTGCTGGTCGTCACGCCGTCACTGCCGGTGAAAAACGTCAAGGCGCTGCTCGCGCTCGCGCGGGCGCGACCGCACGAGTTGAACTACGGCTCGGGCGGCAACGGCACCAACACGCATCTGGGATCCGAGCTCCTGAAGAATCTCACCGGCATCAAGATGGTCCACGTGCCATACAAAGGCGCCGGCGCCGTGTTGCAGGATTTGATCGGCGGTCAGGTGCAGGTGCTGATATCGGCGGTGCCGACCGTGATGCCTTACGTCAATGCGAAGAGATTGCGCGCGCTGATGGTCACCGACTCGAGGCGCACGCGCGTGCTGCCGGATGTTCCGTCGGCAAACGAAGCCGGCCTGCCCAAAATGAACATGCAGTTCTGGGTCGGCTACGCCGTTCCCGCGGGCACGCCGCAACCCGTCGTCGAACGGTTGAACCAGGCCATCGCCGCTGTGTTTACCGCTCCGGAATCCAGAAAACGTTTTACCGACCTTGGACTGGACACGGTCGGCAACTCGCCGGCACAGGCGACAACGCTGGTCGCCGACGAGATGGACCGCTGGGCCGCGGTGATCAAGACAGCGGGGATCAAGCCGGAATAACGACCGCCCCCCCCCTGAACGACTGCGACCGCGTGTGTGTCGCCCGGCTAATAGCCGAGCTTCAACATGCCTTCCGACATTCCGTTCACTTTGCCGTCCCTGAGCCATTCGAGAGAGGCCTGGTAAAGCAGCAGGTGGTTCTTTTCCCACATGGCGTTGTGGGATGAGCACGCGAGGTCGATGAAAACTTTCTGCTGCGAGCCGAGATCGGCATAAAGTTGGCGGACCCGCTCGGGCGCGACCTGCTTGTCGTGTGCGCCCGTCACCATCAAATAAGGTGTCTGTATCCTGGCGACGACTGCCTGGTTGAAACCCCACGTCGGCACGCTCGGCGCGCGGCGCACGCCGGTGCCCCACGTTGCGCCGACCGGATCGGACGCGACCATGTCGGACCAGATGGCTTCACCCGCGGCGCCATCGTATTGGCCGGGGCAGCCGACCTGGCGGTCCCAGTTGGCGATGAAGTCGGAGCGGGATTGTGCAGACATCGGCGCGTTGCTGGCGGGAAGCGGGTTCGGCGCGTCGAGCGGCGTCTCGCGCGAATACGCGGGTGCGAGCACAACCAGCCGCGCGACCTTCGCCGGATAGCGCGCCGCATAACCGCCGGTGCGCGGGCCGCCCTGCGACCAGCCGACGAGCGAAACTTTATCCACGCCGCGCAGCGCCCTCAGATGATCGACCACGGCGCCAATGTCGTCCCAATCCGAACTCATCGTGGTGATGGCCGTGGGATAAGATTGCGCGCATGGCGCCGGAATCAGTTTCGGCACGAACTGCGCCTGCTGCGCCTGCGAAAAATTGCACGGATCGTTCATCGGCGGCGGCCGCGTCGAGCGGCCGTAGCCGGTCATATCCATCGCGAAGACATCGAATCCCGCGCGCGCGAGGTAAGCCATCCAGCTGTAATCCTGGTAAGGAACGTCGAACGAGACTTCCGCCGGCGTGCCCGCGCCATGCACAAACAAAACTACGCCCCCGCCCGGCGTCGGGCCCGCAAGCGCCACTTCGCGCACATAGATCTGCGCATACTGCCCGGCCATTCCCGGCGCGGTCGACTTCACCCGCACGTAGTGGTCGGTGGACGCGACGCGTGCGCCGTCGTCGCCCATCGACGCGCATCCCGCAACAAGCAGAACGAGCGGGGCTAACAGGGAAAAATGGTGGCGCATAAAACCTCCTCAAAATTTTCGCCGGAGCGGCGCTTTTATTGTTATTTACATTGCGGGATCGGGGCTCATCTTATTACAAGAATGTTGGATGCGTAAGCGGCATTTAAACCGGCGACAGCCCGCGGTTTCGTTATGCAATTGTCGCAAGCACCTGCTGTGCGGACCGAAATGGTCGACGCAAGCCTGGAGGCGTTCTCCCAGTAAGGTTTATGTAAGCCCTGCCCGGCAAATTCGCCATGGCAGGCGATCAACAATTTCAACGGCCCCGATTAAAGACCATGCTTGAACTCGAACTATTTACGGTGCGGAATCCCATTACCGGCAAATGGCGACAGACGCGCCAACGCTCAACGGTAGACGCCGCGCGCAAGCGTTATGGCGAGGGTAATTACGAGCCCGTAGAGGGGAGCCGGGAAGTGAGAGAGGTAGAAGGGAACTGGAAAACATGGCGGATCTGGCCAGGCACTGTACGAGGGACTAAAACTCTGCAGTTGGCCGTTGTCGCAGGCGCGAGTGGCGGATGGCGGCTTGATGTCGTATGGCGTCGACTACGCCGACCTGCTCAGGCGCGCCGCGCCTTATGTCGACCGCATACTTCGCGGCGCGCAGCCGGCAGACTTGCCGACCGAACAACCGGCTAAATTCGGGATGACGATCAATACCAGGACCGCGAAATTACCGGGGTTGAAGATCCTGCAGTCGTTCCTGATTGCTGCAAACACGGCGATCGAATAAGAACGCTGGCGTCCGCTTTGGAGAAAATCGGCCGACCGCCATGGGACGGAAGCGGTCATCGGCGAACGCCGGCTCCCGGCCAAAAAAGTCGTCGCGTTTATATTTCAAATTCGCCCCCGACAGCCATAAAACCCCCGTTCAAGCCTTTTAATCGATCCATGGCGCTTTGCTTAAGTTGATAATGCCAAGTGGGTATTGATCAGGCGCTGCCGCAAGCACAATTTCGCGATTTCCGGGACTTTGCCACTTTTCACGCATCGATTTCGAATGCAGAATTAAACATATTGCATGCGACCCCGGCGGTCGATTCACATTCGGTCAACAGGTAGACAAATTATGTCCTTCTTCACTGGCAACGGCAGCCCCGCTTACATTGCAATACGGAGCGCGTTTGGCGCGTTCTTATCGGTCTGCCTCCTGAGCGCCATGAACTGCATTGCGCAGCCTCAAGCAGGAAACAAATATCGCTTCACCATAAGCAATGAGACCAAATTCGCAGTCGACGAGGTTCGGCTTTCTCCAGGCGGAAAAAACAATTGGGGGGAAGACTATACGGCCAACAGCGTCCTGAAACCGGGACAGGCCATCACCATAGCCGACCTTGCGCCGGGGCAGTATGACGTCAAGTTCGTTGACGATGGCGGCCGCGACTGCATATTGCAGAGCATCCCGATATTCAGTGAAATGTCGTGGAGTCTGACCTCCGCATTCATCGGCAACTGCGCAGGTTTCGGTCAGGGCCGCAAGGGCGCGGCGGAAACCGACAATCGGCTCACTATCAAGAACAATTCCCGGCTCGAAGTGCTTGAAATTCAGACTTCGCCCGGCGGGACGAATCAGTGGGGGCCGGACCGGACGGGCGATACGACCGTAAGACCAGGGGGCACGATCGTGCTGAAAAACCTTGCGGCAGGGCAATACGACATCAAAATCATCGTCGAAGACGGCGACTCGTGCGTGTTAAAGGGCATCAACCCTGTCGAACAGCCTGCATGGAACCTCACGATGCAGTGGCTGCGCGGCTGCGGTGAAACGGGCCCCGCGCACAAGCGGGCCGCGGCGCCTCCCGAAACGGGTTTTCGCGTCACATTGAACAACAAGTCCGGATACACGCTGAATGAAATTCAGGTGTCGCCGGCGGGAGCAAACAAATGGGGACCCGACCGCACGGGCGACCAAAATCTGAAAGCCGGCGAATCAATCATTCTTAAAAATATCGAGACTGGAACGTATGACATAAAGATCGCCGACCAAAGCGGCTCCGAGTGCGTCGTGAGAGACATGAAAATCGCCGGCAATCAGGCGTGGGACCTCACGACGCAATCGTTGCGCAATTGCGGGCGTTTCGGCCTCGGGACCAAATAGAAATTCGGGGCGGTGGCTGCCGCACTCACCGCCCCGCTCAATACAACCGGGCATCACGCTGGATTCGCTCTTCTTGCCCGATCGTGGTTCAAAAGTGTGAAAGCTGAATAGCGATTTGCCCGGACGCGCGAATGTCGGCTCCCGGCGGCGGATTCAACCGGTCATTGCAACACTGCCGCTAGTTTATCGGCGGGCGTTTCAAATCCCAAGGTTTTTCTGGGACGCTGGTTTAAAC
>CAZEAX010000341.1:0-5569 GCA_964510405.1 uncultured Streptomyces sp.
TATGTACCGACTGACGGCGCTCCTGCTTGCAACACTGGCGCCGCTGGCATTCGCGGGCAACCAAAAATATGAACCGCTGGCGGCCAGCGTGCAAAGTCAGATGCAATCGACGATCAGCGACCAGGCGACGCCCTTCCTCGCCTTCGATACCGTGGAAGAAGCGCGCTCATGGCTCGATGCGATGTCGCAAAAACTCAAGCACCGCATGCCCGACCAGCACGCCCGCGAAGAGTTTCTGGTGACCGTGCACTACGAAGCAAAACGCGCTGGACTCGACCCGCAATTGGTGCTGGGGCTAATACAGGTGGAGAGCGCTTTTCGCAAATACGCGGTTTCCAGCGCGGGAGCGCGCGGCTACATGCAGGTGATGCCGTTCTGGGTGAAGCAGATCGGACAACCCGGGCACAACCTTTTCCACCTGCGCACCAACCTGCGCTACGGGTGCGTTATTCTGAAACACTATCTGGACGTGGAGCACGGCGACTATTTTCGCGCGCTCGGCCGTTACAACGGCAGCCTCGGTCAGGCCGACTACCCGAACATGGTGGTGCGCGCCTGGATCTCCAACTGGAAATATCCAGTGCGCGCATCCGGTGTCGCGTCGGCCGCAGCCGTCAAACCGCGGTAAGCCGCGCGGGCACGCCGGCTTCGGCACGGATTTCCGTTTGCGCAAATAGCTGCTCGAGCGACATCTGGAGGTGACTGCCGATGCGCGTCGAGATCTCGTAGACCAGCGAATCGAGTTCGGCGCTGGCGTGCCGCGCCGGCACGTGCGCGTCGGTGTGAAACACGAACAACCGGTAAATGTCCTCGACCTTGATGGCCGCCGCATCGCGCGCGAGCAGCCAGCCGTCCGCGCCCGAGCGCGCGACCCAGCCCGCACCGGACAGCGCCGCCAGGATCTTTTCGAGGTGATCGATTCTCACCTTGACCGCGGGATGCAGCTCCGACATCGAGACTATCGTGCCGGTCCGGTGCGCGCGCCACAATACCTTCAGTACCTGCAGCGCATCGAAAAAATCGCTGCCCGGCACGGATTCCGACTGGCCGGCGCGTTCGCGCCACTCCGGCAGCAGCGCCGCGAGCACGGCGCCACCGATGACGATCAGCCACGACAGGTAAATCCACAGCAGAAAAACCGGGACCGCGGCAAACGCGCCGTACACCAGCTCGTAGGACGCGAAGTGCGCGATGTAAAAGCTGAAGCCCTGCTTCATCGCCTCCAGACAGATGCCGGCCGAGAGGCCGCCGAGCAACGCGTCGCGCTTGAGCACCGGCCGGTTGGGCACCGTCCGGTAAAGCAGCGCGAGCGCAACCGCCGTCAGGGCCAGCGACGCGACGCGCAGCATCAACAGGCCGACACCGGGCGGATTGTCGATCAGGCCGAGCGACAGCCTGATCAGGTAAGAGGTGAGCGACAGGCTCGCGCCGACGAACAACGGGCCCACGGTCAGCACCATCCAGTAAACCAGAATGCGCTGGAGCAGGTTGCGCGGGCGCGACGAGCGCCAGATATCGTTGAACGCGGAGTCGATGGTAATCATCAGCATCAGCGCGGTGAGCGCGACGAACGCGATGCCTACCGCCGTCAGTTGCGTCGCGTTTTCGGAAAATTGCGCGGCATAAGTCGTGATCGACGACACGGAGTCCGGCACGATATTGTTCATCAGGAACCGCTGCAGATGCCGGATCCACGATTCGAACACGGGAAACGCCGATACCACCGTCAATGCCACGGTGATAATCGGCACCAGGGCGAGCAGCGTGGTGAACGTCAGGCTGCTCGCGATCTGAATGCAGCGATCTTCGACAAAACGGCGGCCGAAGATGCGCACGAGATCGGTGAGCGGAGCGCTTTTGATTTGCATATGTGCATGCGGCTCTGATTTGCACCTTATATAATACGCGTCAATGCCCGCGCCCGGTCCGATGAAGGAAATCCTCGTTCTCTACTACAGCCGCTACGGCAGCGTCCGGCAAATGGCGCAGTTCGTCGCGCGCGGCATCGGGCAGGTTGCGGGTGCCTCCGCGCGCCTGCGCACGGTGCCCGAAGTGTCGACCGTGTGCGAAGCTGTCGCACCAGCCGTGCCTGACGCGGGCGCGCCCTACGCCGAACTGAAGGACCTGGAGGAATGCGCCGCGCTTGCATTGGGCTCGCCGACGCGGTTCGGCAACATGGCGGCGGCGCTCAAATATTTTCTGGATTCGACTTCGGCCTTGTGGCTCAAGGGCGCATTGAGCGGCAAACCGGCCGCCGTATTCACTTCGACGAGCAGTCTGCACGGCGGCCAGGAAACCACCCTGCTGTCGATGATGTTGCCGCTCATGCACCACGGGATGCTCGTTGTCGGCCTGCCGTACACCGAAACGGAACTGCTTTCGACCGCGACGGGCGGCACCCCATACGGCGCAAGCCATGTCGCCGGCGCGGCCAGCGACCGGCCGATCAGCGAGGAAGAGAAAAAACTTTGCATCGCGCTCGGGCGCCGGCTGGCGGCCATCGCGATGAAGCTTGACACGTGAGCACCGGAGAAGAAGCCCGGCGCTATCTGCGCCATCACCGGTACGGCGCGCTCTCGACGATTTCCAAAAAGCTCGACGGATATCCTTTCGGATCCGTGGCGGCCTGCGTGACCGATCACGCTGCGCGGCCGGTGATCCTGGTGAGCCGGCTCGCCGAACACACCAAAAACATCGAAGCCGATTCGCGCGTCAGCCTGCTCGTGCGCGATGCCGGCGCCGACCCGCAGGAAAGTGCGCGCCTCACCCTGGTCGGCAACGCCCGGGCGGCAGGCGGTGACCGCGCCGCGCTGCAAGCGCGTTACCTCCAATATTTTCCCGCAGCTGAACGGTTGCTCGCGCTCGGCGATTTTTCGTTCTTCCACATCGAACCCGTCGCGTTGCGCTATATCGGCGGCTTTGGCGCGATTCACTGGATATCCTCGAGTACCTTCGCGCCACCGGTCAATGCGCTCGCCGCATGCGAGGCCGACATCGTTGCGCACATGAATGCGGACCATGCACCCGCGCTGCGCGATTACTGCCGCCACTTCAAGCAAAGACAACCCGCGGCGGTCGGCATGATCGGGATCGATTGCGACGGCTTCGACCTCAACGCGGACGACGAAATTTTGCGGTTCGATTTCGCGCAACCTGTCATCGACGCGCCGGCGGCACGCGCGGCGCTCAAGGCCATGGTCGCGGAGGCCCGCGGTTGATGCGCGCCACGCCCGCGTCCTATTATGTCAGCGTCATCAGCCTCATCGCGTTGATCTTTCTGGGGCTTGCGTGGGAGCTGACGCTCGCACCCGGGCGACCCGGCGGCTCGCTCCTCGCATTGAAAATCCTGCCGTTGCTGGCGCCGCTGTTCGGCATACTGCGCGGAAAAGTTTATACGTATCAATGGACTTCTATGCTGGTTCTCGCTTATTTTGCGGAAGGCGCTGTCCGCGGTTGGTCCGAGCGCGGGCTGTCGGCGCACCTGGCGGTTGCCGAAGCCATGCTGGCGGTGATCTGTTTTCTCGCATGCATATTCTTTGTCCGTGCGGCGCAGCTCCGGAATTGACATAGCACAAGATTGGATTTCGGCCCCCGGGCGCTGGTCACGGTGCTATCCTACTATTTCCGCGTCGCATAACTTGCCGGGAAAGCAGCCATGCCGCTCATCGCCATGACCCGTGAAATGGGCTCGCTCGGCAAGGACGTCGCCAGCGCCCTCGCGGCGCGTCTCGGCAAACCGGTGGTGCACCACGAGATCATCGACCATCTCGCCAACAAGATGCGCCTGCGCAAAAGCCACGTGGTGCGTTTTCTCGACGGCAAGGCCAATATCTGGAAACGCCTCACGACCGACAGGACCAGCCTGTCGATCTATACGGCCGACGAAACTCTCGCGCTCGCGGAGGCCGACACGGTCTCCGTCATCCGTGGCTGGGGCTCGGCACACCTGTTGCGCCCCATCCAGCACGTGATCTGCGTGCGCGTATGCGCGCCCCTGAAAGTGCGGGTGCAGCGCATGATGTCGCGCCTCAGCTCCGACGACGAGGCGTTTATCGCCAACGAAATCAGGCTGTCCGAAGAGGCGCACGCGGCTATCACGCGCCGTCACTTCGGGGTTAACTGGCAGAACCCCGAAGAGTACGACCTCGTGCTCAACACCGAACGCGTTTCGATCGACAAGTGCGTCGATGAAGTGATGGCGCTGGTCACCAACCCGCAATTCCAGGAGACCGCCCAATCCCTGCAAATGCTGGCCAATCTCGCGCTCGAGACCCATGTCCGGGCCGCGCTGCGCGCCGACCCGCGTACCGAAAAAATGTCTCTAGCGATCACGGCCGACCAGGGGGTGGTTACGCTCGAAGGGACGGTCGACCGCGGCAGCGAGCCCGTGCTCGCATCGGAAGTGGCGGGGGCCCTGCCGCGCGTCAAGGAAATCAGAAACCATATCAAGATCGGGACGGCATTGCGCGCCAGGTTAAAC
Organism: uncultured Streptomyces sp.; assembly: GCA_964510405.1. Lineage (GTDB taxonomy): Bacteria > Pseudomonadota > Gammaproteobacteria > Burkholderiales > SG8-41 > PALSA-1004. Next base: position 4,481 of record CAZEAX010000341.1, read on the forward strand.
GGTTGAAAAAACCAAATGCGAATAAAAAGGGCGCCTTGAGGCGCCCTTTTTTGTGGGTTCCCGGAATTCAGGCACCAATCAAACCTGCGGGTTCAGGCGTTCCAGCTTGGAATGCAGCTTGTTCAGCGCGTTGATATACGCTTTGGCGGAAGCAACCACGATATCCGTGTCCGCGCCCTGGCCGTTGACTATGCGGCCGGCCTTGGACAGCCGCACCGTGACCTCGCCCTGCGAATCGGTGCCACTGGTGATGTTGTTGACCGAGTACAACAGCAACTCGGCGCCGCTCGCGACGAGACTTTCGATCGCCTTGAACGAGGCGTCGACCGGACCACTGCCGTTGGCATGCGCAGGGCGCTCTTTGCCGTCCTCCGACAAAACGATTTTTGCATACGGCGATTCGCCGGTTTCGGAATGCGCCGTCAACGACACGAGGTGAAAGTGCTCATTCTCGACGTGCTCGAGATTTTCCTCGGTAATCAGCGCCTGCAAGTCTTCGTCGAATATTTCGCGCTTCTTGTCGGCGAGCGTTTTGAACCGCGTGAACGCGGCGTTGAGCGCCTCCTCCGACGGCAGCTCGATGCCGATCTCCTGCAGGCGCGACTTGAACGCGTTGCGCCCGGAAAGTTTGCCCAGCGTCAGGCGGTTGGTGGTCCACCCCACGGTTTCGGCGCTCATGATCTCGTACGTTTCGCGGTGCTTGAGCACGCCGTCCTGGTGAATTCCGGATTCGTGCGCAAACGCGTTGGCGCCGACGATTGCCTTGTTGGGTTGCACCGGGTAGCCGGTGATGCCGGAAACGAGCTTCGACGCCGGCACGATCTGCGTTGCATCGATCCCCGTGTCGCACGGGAAAACGTCCTGGCGCGTACGTACCGCCATCACGATCTCTTCAAGCGAGGCATTGCCCGCGCGCTCGCCAAGACCGTTGATCGTGCATTCCACCTGGCGCGCGCCGTTGAGCACTGCGGCCAGTGAATTGGCGACCGCCAACCCGAGATCGTTGTGGCAATGCACCGACCACACCGCCTTGTCCGAATTGGGAATGCGTTCGCGCAGCTTGCGGATCAGGCCGCCGAAGTGCTCCGG